>CAWVVE010000127.1:0-6156 GCA_963933075.1 uncultured Verrucomicrobiaceae bacterium
AGCTTAAAACCCGAAGCCCCCAGCCTCATCGTCATAACAACTCCGTCTTCACGGGCAAGTATCATCAAGTCACCGGCTAGTGCAGGAGAGGAATAATAACTGGCACTTCCTCTCGGAAGTTTCTGTGACCACAGTTCCTTGCCATTCTTTATGTTGTAACAGAAAATCTGACCGCGGTCGGTAATAAGATAGGCCTTACCGTTTACTGCAATAGGACTCGGGACGTCGGCGCCTATTTTATGTTCCCAGAGCCTGTTTGTGGCAGTGACATCACCGCTTCCTGATGCTTTGACGCCGGCGAAGTAGCCCTTCCTGCCATATGGAACCACAACAACACCTTCAGATATTGAAGGCGACGCGATCACTCTCCAATATTCCTTGTTCTCCGGGTTGTAACCACCGCAGTCCCAGAGCAACTTGCCATCACTTGCGCGATGGGCTGTCAGGTGATCTGAGCCAAAAGTAATAATTGATTCAGTTCCTTTTGTCCCGGTAACCAACGGTGTCGTGTACGATTGACCGGTTTCCTTTGTAACCTTGTAGGTACGGTTTGCCCTCCAGACAAGTTTCCCGTCCTTCTTTGAAAATGCCGCGAGATAGGAGTCCATGGACTTCTCTGGATCTCCACCCTCATATTCATGCATCACCGCCACAATGACCAAGTCGCCGGCAAGAACAGGTGATGTGCCAAGGTCCCACCACAGGGAATCGGATCCGAAATCTTCCTGCAGGTTGCGCTGCCAATTTACCTCACCCTTAACTCCGATTGCAGCTAGAGTGCCGGTCTTGTAATAGACAAACACCTGCTCGCCGTCGGTGACCGGAGATGGATTGCTGCCACTGCCATTCCGGTGTTTGCCGGGGCGCTCATCACTGAAGGATTGATGCCATTTCTTTTTCCCTGCGCGATCATAGCAAATAATGCCATCCTTGCCATCAAGCGGAGCGGTCAAGAAAATCGAATTTCCCCAAATTGCAGGAGTCGAGCTGCCTTTGCCGGGCAATTGCACCTTCCACCTGACATTTTCCGAGGGTGAGAATTTCCAGCTATAGTTTCCCGGTTCGCCCAAGCCGTTGCCCGTCGGACCACGCCATGCCGGCCAATTATCAGCAGTCAGAGGTTGAACAAACAGTATTAGGGAAAATGCTACAGATACAGCCTTTATTATCATTCTCATTTGCCATTTATCATAGACGTTCATTTAATAAAGTCGAGTAGTCTGGCTACAATTAACCTTAATAAGTTACCGTCATTTGCCAACATCATGACAGGGGTTATTATCGAGCAATAAACAAAGGATGAACTGCATCACCCTATCCACAGCCAAGGCCTGCATATTTGTGACGACGTTCTTGATGCAGTCGAACATACACTGCGAGGAAATCGATAAGCAATGTCCTGTTGAGCCCGGGAAAAAGGCGAATGCCAAATATTACGCTGACCACTCAGACGAGAGAATTTATTTCTGCTGCGAGGAATGCATTGATGAATTTAAAAGTTCTCCGGAAACCTACCTGACATCAATCCCTGATCACAATCCAATCGACAAGGTCAATGATGACGGCACTCGCATTCAGGATCTCTTTGACGACGCATGGAATGTCGCGGTAACAACAGCCGGGCTGACGATAGTGACACTGCTTTTCCTGGCTTCATTACTCTTGCACTACGCCGTCAGGACACTCGCCCCAAAGAGTCGGTTTTCACGTTGCTCCGGGATCTTTATATCGAGGAAAGCTATTCCGGCATGGCTAGCCCTGTTACTGGGAGCAGAAGCCCTTGCCTCTCATCTCTCGCACCACTACACCCGTGAGGCAATCAGCGACTCCACCCTGGAGCATGCCGTCCATTACACCACTTTTGTTGAATACGGGGACCCCCCCCTTCCTTCTCGCCCGGCTCTCGCGCCACGAGTGAGGGCTAGTTTTTACCGGGGCAATGACGAACGCAGTCCCGAGCTTTATAACGGTGGCAATTACCGTACTGCAACATTCGACATAGACCTTTGCACCGAAAACGGAAACTCTATCGCGCACGGTGATCAAGCATCCTTTAAAAAGCTTTTCTTCCGTGTGCGTTTCAGGCGTGCCGCGGGCACCCCCGATTATTTCTGGAAGCCAGCGCGCATGGCAAAGATTTATGCTACGCGAGATCCCGGAAAATTTCACTGGCGCGATGATGTCCCGGAGGATTTGATCCCTGTTATCGAGGTTGTCCCCTTACAGGAGTGGGTATTTAAATATCCAATAAAAGCTTTTGTTGAGAACGAGGACATCCAGTCGGTATCAGGAACCTTTTACATCTGTGAAAAACGCTATAATGACTCAGAATCACTTATTGGCGGGCGATTCCACTGCGCATTTAGCTTTGATCTTCATCAGAGTCCAGATGGCCTCGCAAAAAACTCTGACGTGTGGATGGGAGCCCTCTACAGGAAGCGCTCACTGAGAATTTGGGAAATTCCTGAGGCTGAATGGCTGACCACCAAGCCCATACCCGAAATCATAGACGGACAGTCCAGCAGTGACCCCGTTCTGCTTGGCATTCACGACCACGAGAATAACAAGAACTAACGCATTATATAAGATGGGTTGCATGAATGGTTGGCATGATAAAAAAGGCTTGCTTGCGGTTGATGTCGCTGACGTCTAGTGGTTAAAATATGGCATCTTACGAGGATGAAAATGTTTTGGTTGTCGCCCGTGACCTGTTTGATCGACTTGGATCATTTCAGGGAATATCCAGCGACTTTGCCACTTACCTGCCGATCTTTCTTGACCCGGAAAACAATTTCTTTATGGCGCGTGATAAGGCCGAAGATGACCCATCACACAAACAGATCATCCCATACGCCATCTTTCTACACGGCAATCGATTCCTTCGTTATATTCGCGGCAAGAAATCCGGAGAGCAACGACTTGCCAGTAAGGGATCCATTGGAATCGGCGGACATATTAATCAGCACGATGCGGCGGAAGCATCACTTGAACGAGACACATATATGACCGGGGTTGAACGTGAAATCGGCGAGGAACTTTCAATTGATGGCAATTACACACAGCGTGTAGTTGCTTTAATCAATGATGATTCAAACCCGGTCGGGAAGGTTCATCTGGGCGTTGTTCACCTCTTCGAGATGGATTCCGATAACATATCCCCCGGTGAAGCCAATATTGAGGATTTGAAGTTTCTCACCAAGGAGGAATTAGTCAATGAGCGGGACAGGCTGGAGACCTGGTCACAGATCTGTGTTGATAATCTCGATTCCCTGGTGAGCGGCTCCCATGAATAGGAGAGCCGTTACAAAACTGCCGTATATCAACTCAACCTACGTTGAAGACAAAACGCATCAATGCGGACGCCCGTTCTTCGCTGCGTTTTACGGGTGCACCGAGGATCCTCTCAAACATTTGCTCCTCCATTCTCACCAGGATGGAATATTTAACAGCGAGATCGCCAAATGGGGTGTGATACTCAACAATGCGACAGCCAAAAGTATCGGAATCACCACATTCCTGACACTCAGACAAGTAACCTTCGCTATGTCGAATTTTGGCCAACGATGTCGCCAACTCAGGCAGGCTTTCACCCTTGAGTCTCTTCTTGTAGAACTCTGTCCGCTGCTGAAAATAACCAAACAGGAGTTTCTCTGCGGCCGCCTCCCCCTGCATACTGCTCAGTGAATCGAGAATTCCAAGAGCGAAGTCATTTCCCAACTGCGGAAAAAACAGGTCCGATTTGTGCGTCAATCGATATGCTTTCTCAGGTCGTCCGACCTTCTTCGGTCTGCGCCAGGTATCAACATAGCCACGCTTTTCGAGCTCCACGCAATGCTGTTTAATGCCCATATAGCTCATGCCCAATACCTTAGAGAGCTCTGCCACAGACATCCCGGTAGATCGCTTAAGGTTTATGATGATTTCAAACCACTGGGGCTTGGCGATGTCACGCAGGATTTTCAAAAACATGCCTTAGGTCACTGAATACATGGGGCTTACAAATATCAATGTCAAATAGGCGAGGGCAATGGATTTGTCAATCTAGCTAAATAGTTTTTATGTGATGAATTTCTAAAATCACGGCATTTGACATGATTTAATGGGATCCTAGCTTTCACGACACGAGCTACACTATATGCAAATTGGCACACAAAACCCCGATTCAAGTTTTTCCTCCCACGCACCGGGTTTTTGGAAAGAAGAAGATATCGCAGATTGGGACAATCATCTCTGGCAGCTTAAAAACCGGATCAACTGTCTCCCCGAGTTGGAACAACGCCTCACCCTTTGCCCCGAGGAAAGAAGCGGCGTTCTCCTTTCAGGAAACAAACTGGATATGTCAATTACTCCGCATTTCTTCAACCTCATTTCCCGTGAAGACCCTGACTGTCCAATCCGCCGGCAGGTGATTCCCCGTGTTGAGGAAACACTGAGCTCCCCTGAGGAAATGATTGATCCATGCGGAGAGGACAGTCACATGCCAGTACCGGGACTGGTTCACCGTTACCCGGATCGCGTCTTATTCCTCGTTACAGACAGGTGCGCTTCATATTGCAGGTATTGCACACGCAGCCGTGTCGTCAGTGGAGCCGGCGAACAGAAACTCGATATTGATTTTGAGGAAGCCTTTGCGTACCTTGAACGGACGACAACTATTCGTGACGTGCTGTTATCCGGAGGCGACCCGCTATTGCTCTCAGATGCAAGGCTTGAGAAGATTTTATCACGATTACGCGCAATTCCCCACATTGAGTTTATTCGCATCGGCACCCGTATTCCAATATTCCTGCCACAACGTGTCACCCCTGAATTGTGCTCAATGTTAAGCAAATATCACCCGCTATGGATGAGTATCCATGCCAACCACCCGCGTGAAATTACCATTGAGGTCCGCGAAGCACTGGAGCGTATCGCTAACTGCGGCGTCCCCATGGGAAACCAAAGCGTTTTGCTGCGCGGGGTTAATGATGACGCAGAAACCATGCGAACCCTTCTTCACAAGTTACTCATTTGCAGAGTGCGCCCCTATTACCTTTACATGTGTGACTTAATCAAGGGCTCATCCCATCTTCGCTCATCGCTCTCCAAAGGTCTGGAAATTATAGAAAGCCTTCGAGGCCACACAACAGGCTACGCCGTCCCGCAACTCGTCATCGACGCACCGGGCGGTGGCGGGAAAGTGCCAATCAACCCGGAATACATTGTGAAAAATGATGACCACCAGGTCATCATTCGCAACTACGAAGGCAAGACATTTGCCTATCCGAATATCAATGCCGATCTCAATCCCGCGGCACTTCTCAACGAATAAGGCAATACAATATGGCGGGAATTGTCATCAAACCGCGTGCGCGGATATTTCACGGTCACGACTGGGTCTACGAAAGTGAGATCAAGAAAAGCTTTGGCAACCCTGGCCCCGGTGACGTTATTTCGCTCAAGGACTACAAGGACAGGCCCCTTGGAAGCGCAATCTATAACCCTGCCTCACAAATTGTCGCGCGACGATTCTCAAGGAGGAAACAGGCCCTGGATACTGATTTCTTCCGCAGAAGGATCGAGCGCGCGCTCAAGTGTCGAGAAAACACTCCGGGCATTTCGATAAATCTTTGCCGACTGCTCTGGAGTGAGAGTGACGGACTCCCCGTAGTCGTAATTGACCGTTACGCTGATCATGTTGTGCTGCAGACTCTCACCCTTGGAATGGACCAACGGGCTGAGTCTATCGTAGAAGCAATACAGGAGGCCCTCTCACCGCAGGGCGTTGTACTTCGCAATGACAGTCCCATTCGCCATGCAGAGGGCTTGACGCCTGAAACCAGAGTAATTGCCGGGAAAGCTCCTGCTGAAACCAGTTTAATGGCTGGCAATATCTCATTTTCCATTGACCTAATGGCAGGACAAAAGACTGGCCTCTACCTTGACCAGCTTTGCAACTATCAACTCGTTGCAAAATACGCCGAGAACCGTCGCGTCTTGGATTGCTTCACCAACCAGGGAGGTTTTGCGCTCCATGCCTCTGCCGCCAAAGCTTCATCTGTCATTGGCGTCGACAGCAGTCAGCCCGCCCTTGAAAACGCACAGAAAAACGCAGAGGCATCGGGACTGGATAATATAACATGGCTCGAGGCTAACGTGTTCGACGACCTAAAGGAG
>CAWVVE010000128.1:0-6113 GCA_963933075.1 uncultured Verrucomicrobiaceae bacterium
CCAAAAATATTCCCTGACGCTCTTTACGATGCGGATGGCGGCCATGCATATCGTGCATATACCTATATTGATGATGCGGTGGACTGCATGGTCCGCATTATTGAGGACAAGAACAACAACTGTGAGGGGCAAATATTCAACATAGGAACGCCCGAGAATGAGCTGACAATAGCTGAGATGGCGGAAAAAATGAGCGATATCTTTGATGAGCATTTCCGCCAGGAGGGTGATCCGCCAAGGCCTGATGTCGTCAGCATCAGTGGGGAGGAATTTTATGGTGTAGGCTACGAGGATTGTGATCGCCGGATTGCTGATATCACAAAGGCCCGCACCCTTCTAGGGTGGGAGCCGAAACATGACCTCGATTCGGTGATTACTCAAACGATGAAATACTTTGTCGATGAGTTTCGCAAAAAACAGGCATCCGAGGCTGTCGGGGCCTAGATGAAGCGCGCCGGCAATCCTGCCGGGACACAAGGCCTTTGACCGGGTTCAAGATTCCCGCAGGGCGGTTAATGCAGTGGCCATATCAGCTGCCTTGAAGACTGAGGTGCCTGCCACGAAAACATTGGCCCCGTGAAGGGCGGCGATTTTCGCGGTTTTGCTGTCGATGCCTCCGTCAACTCCGATGTGGAATGAGAGTTTCCTTGCAGCCCTTATTTTGCAGGCATCGGCTACTTTTGGCATGGTCTCTGTCTCCATAAATTCCTGCCCGCCAAATCCCGGGACGACGGTCATGATCAGTAGAAGATCCACCTGATCAAGAAAGGGTTCCGCATTACCCAGTGGTGTTGAGGGATTGATTGCCAGGCCTGTACTGATGCCGGCATTGCGGATTCTCTTCAGGGTATCCCCAACATCGTATGCAGGTTCCAGATGGATGGATATATTGTTAACCCCGGCATCAATGAAGTCCTGGAGGTATTGATCCGGGCGTTCAATCATCAGGTGTGTATCAAGGAATGCCTCAGGCGCGGATCGGCGCACATGATGCACAAAGTTTGCCCCGTAGGAGATATTCTTCACAAAATGCCCGTCCATCACGTCAAGATGCAGCCAGTCGCCCCCTGCAGCGAGTGCGCGCCTGCATTCCTGGCCGAGTTTTGTCCAGTCTGCGGCAAGCAGTGAGGGGGCTATTATCCTTTGGTTGAAATCCGGCATCTGTCGCCACTATGTTCCGCCCTTGCCAGCTCGCAAGTCCGGGCATCGCATATTACCATTTTTCCATGACTGATTTATCAGAGGAATCCGCGATTGATCTGCACAGTGACGCCTATTTCATGCAACGAGCCCTGGATGAGGCTCTACGGGCATATCAGGGAGGAGAGGTCCCGGTGGGAGCAGTGATTATCAGAGAAGGCATGGTCATTGGCCGGGGTTTCAATCAGGTTGAGATGCTCAAAGACGCTACTGCCCATGCGGAGATGCTGTCTTTGACCGCCGCACAGGAAGCGGTTGGGGACTGGCGATTAACTGATTGTGATCTCTACGTGACGAAAGAGCCTTGTCCGATGTGTGCCGGTGCGATTGTCCATTGCCGGATTCGAAGGGTGATCTTCGGGTGTCCGTCACCCAAGGACGGGGCGGCTGGGGGAGGGTTTGTTAACCTGCTGCAACATCCTTCCCTGAATCATGCCTGTGATATCAGTCACGGGGTGCTTGCTGAAGATTGCGCGGCATTGCTGCGCCGTTTTTTCAAGGAGGCACGAGACAAAGGCAAAGATGCGAATGGCCAACAAGATGATTAATGGCCGGCTTCCCCGGGTATGAGTCACCCGTCGGCGTTGATTCAAGAATTGTTTCCTTAAACGGCCAGAGTTGTGGAAAGTCTTTGCATTACTGTTTAGGTTTCCAGGGTGAAGATTATATCCCTGTTTATTTTCCTGGCCCTGGCCGCTGCCCCCGTGCATGCAGGGAAGCCCAACATTCTTTTTATACTCATTGATGATCTAGGCTGGATGGATCTGCATTGTCAGGGTAATGCAAACCTAAAGACGCCGCATATTGACGCCCTGGCCGGACAGGGGATGCGGTTTACCGATGCTTATGCTGCCGCACCGGTATGCTCACCAACTCGCGCGGCCATCATGACCGGACAGTCGCCGGCCCGGCTGCATATCACCAATCACCTCCCGCATCAGGATCGGTTTACCCCGGAAGATTCCAGACTGTTGCCGGCTGAAATGCTTGATCACCTGCCCCTTGAGCACGTGACGCTGGCTGAGAGGCTCAGGGAAGAGGCTGGTTACGCCACTGCCTTTATCGGCAAATGGCACCTCTACAAGGGGAAAGAGAGGCAATATAACCCGCTGCACCAGGGATTTGACATCAATATTGGAGGTTGTTCCTACGGTGGTCCACCAACCTTTTTTGACCCATACCGGATAGACTTTCTGCCCGACCGGGAGGCGGGTGAATATCTTCCTGATCGACTTGCTGATGAGGCTATCGCGTTTATTAAGCAGCAGGATGCCAAAGGAGCTCCGTTTTTTGTCGCCTTGTGGAACTACACTGTTCACTGGCCGATGGAGGCACCGGCAAGACTGGTGGCGAAATACAGGGATCGTCCGCTTAAGGGATACAGAGACCATCGCTATGCGGCGATGATAGAGGCAATGGATACGGCGATCGGGCGTGTGCTTGGCACACTGGACCAGCTTGAGGATGCCGAGGATACGATCGTGGTATTTACTTCTGATAACGGTCCTTTTGGGGGCGTTGGTGATGCCCGGCCGTTGCGCGGGGATAAGGGGCATCTTTACGAAGGGGGGATTCGAGTGCCCCTGATAGTGCGCTGGCCGGGAAAGATAAAGGCCGGCAGCGTGAATTCCACGCCGGTCATCTCCACGGATTTTTATCCCACGTTGCTCTCTGTAGCGGGCCTTGGTTCCGAGGAGGGCAGAGCCAACGATGGTGAAGATTTATTGCCGCTCCTGATGGCCGGGAAGAGTTTAAAACGCCAGGCTATTTTCTGGCATTATCCGAATTTTGCGTTTCATCGCGATAATCGCCTTGGTTCAGCGATTCGGGCAGGGGATTATAAGCTGCTGGAGTTCTTCGATGATCAATCCGTGGAACTCTACAATCTTCGCGAGGACATCGGTGAAAAAATGAACCTTGCCGGGAAGAAGCCGGAGCTTGCAATGCGGATGAAGGCTCAATTGCATGCTTGGCGTGCCGATACAAAGGCGGCAATGCCGAAGGCGAGATAGGCCCTGCCATCAATGTCGGTCCGTCTCGATTCCCCTCGGCGGCGTCATGGCTAGATTGCCTGATTACCTGAGATTTCTCCAGGAAGAGGCCACGGGGCACCATTCTTTTGCAACGAGAGTTCCGCATTGACCAAGAGGAGTTCGTGCATGGTGCCATGGGGCATGGTAATCAAAGGGTCCTAAGTCTTCTGGCTCTGATAGTTCCGCAGTGCTCTCTCATCCATTGGTACAACGAGGAGATTGGCGGTTAGCCGCAACCGGATATGGGCTGTTATGGCAGCTCATGTCATCTGGCATGTCCTTGCTTCCGGTCTATTCCTGTGGCAATGGGTACAGGGTCATGTTGAATATCCGCAAACTGACTAAATCAGTTGGTGGCCGTACCCTGTTTGCCGATGCGGATTTCACGGTTAATTATGCCGACCGTGTTGCGCTTGTCGGTCCCAACGGAGCGGGGAAATCGACATTGTTCAATGTCATCCTTGGTGAGGATCCTGCAGACAGTGGAGCCATTAATCGGGATGAGTGGACAACCCTTGGATTTCTTCCCCAGGAGGGAGAGGCCCTTGGCGAGGAAACAGTCATTGAAATTGCCACAGGTAAAGCCGGGGTGATCATAGAGATTGAGAAGACTCTGCAGGCCCTAGAGACAAAAGGCGCAGTGGATTGTCCTGAATATTATCAGGCTCAGGCCAAGTATGACGCTTTAATGGACGCCGGGATTGAGGCGAAGGCCAAGAAGATGCTGCGCGGGCTCGGCTATGAGGCGGATGACTTTGAGCGTCCAGCCAAGGAAATGAGCGGCGGGTGGGTCATGCGCGCACACCTTGCCAGGCTACTTGCGATGGAGCCGGACCTGTTGATGCTGGATGAACCCACCAACCATCTTGACCTTGAGTCATTGCTCTGGCTGCAGGGATATCTCCAGGTGTATCCCGGGGCGATATTACTGATTTCACACGATCGGGCATTCATGGATGACCTGATTCAGACGGTATATGACATTGAGGAAAAGAATCTTGTTCAGTATACCGGGAATTATTCCGCGTTTGAACAACAGAAGGAGAAGCGTTATGGACAGCGCCTTGCTGCCTGGAAAAACCAGCAGAAGGAAATTGAAAAGCACCAGGAGTTTATCGATCGTTTCCGCTCGGTGGCATCGAAAGCCGCTCAGGCACAAAGCCGGCAGCGACAGCTGGGAAAGATGGAAAAGCTGGAGAAGCCAAGGCCTGTACGGAAAGTGTTCAAGATCAAGTTTCCTCAGCCCTCCCGCAGCGGGCAACGGGTCATTAGTCTGCAGGGCGTGGACATGGCCTATGGCGCACAACGGATTTACCAGAATCTTGATGTTGATATTGAGCGTGGAGACCGTGTTGCACTGGTTGGTCCGAATGGTTCCGGCAAATCAACGCTGCTTAAAATATTTGCCGGGGCAATTGAATTCCAGCGGGGAGAGCGTGACCTTGGCCATAACTGCAGGATTGGCTATTTCAGCCAGCATCGTGCGGCCATGCTTGAGCCTGGTGCCACCGTGCTTGAAGAGGTCGTGAAGAGCGCCAAGGATCTCACTGAGGACGAGTGTCGGGGTGTCCTGGGATCATTCCTGTTCCGCAAGGAGGAAGTCTTTAAAAAAACCGAGGTATTGTCAGGGGGTGAGAAAAGCCGGTTAAACCTGGTGAAGTTCCTGGTTGATCCTCCTAACCTCCTGTTGATGGATGAGCCGACAACGCATCTGGACCTCATGAGCAGTGAGGCGTTGATTGTCGCGTTGGCAAATTATGGAGGGTCACTTGTTTTTATCTCACACGATGTTCATTTCATCCGCAGGTTGGCTACTACCGTTTGGCATATTCACGGGGGAGAGTTGATAAAATATTCCGGGGATTACGACTACTACCTGGAGAAATCGGGAGGTATTTCCGATGCGCGTGCCGCTATAACCGCGGGGTAGGCCGTGGTGCTTTGCTGCTTGCAACTGCACGGGGCAGGTATGAGGGTCCCAGCTATGCCACTGTCTGATTCTTCAGTTTCCTATATTACGACAGAAAGCGGTCTACAGTATCGTGTGATCGAAGAAGGCAATGGTGATAAGCCTGTTGCCTCCAGTGTTGTGAGCGTACATTACACTGGCTGCTTTGAGAACGGGGAGGAGTTTGACAGTTCCCATAAGCGTAATGCACCGACCACCTTCCCCCTTGGAGGCGTTATTCCCGGGTGGACTGAAGGGGTGCAATTGATGGCAGTTGGCGCAATATTCCAGTTCATCATCCCGCATGACCTTGCGTATGGTGAGGCAGGGTTCGGTGATGTCATTCCGCCATTGGAGACCCTGTATTTCGAGATTGAGCTGATTTCTTTCCAGTAATGCCCTCGCAGGTATCACGCGTTGTCGTGGTCGGCGGCGGAGCAGCCGGTTTTTTTGGTGCAATTGCCTGCGCGGAGAGTAGTCGCCGCCGGCTTGATATACGGATTCTTGAGGGGTCGCGTGAGGTTCTGCAAAAGGTCAGAATTTCGGGTGGTGGGCGGTGTAATGTTACTCATGACGAGGATGATCCGCGGATACTCGCCCAGTTTTATCCGCGGGGTTCCAGCGCCCTCATCGGCCCGTTGAGCCGCTGGCGGCAAAGTGACACGGTGGCCTGGTTTTCAGCACATGGCGTGGAGCTTAAAGCCGAGGATGACGGCAGGATGTTTCCTGTCTCCAATCGTTCATCGACAGTGATCGATTGTCTTCAGGAGGCAGCAAGGGGGCTGGGTATCTCAGTGGCAAAGGGAGTGGCCGTTCATGGAATAGAGGCTCATCCCGGTGAGGGCTTCAAAATTGCGACCCGGGATAAGGAGAATATTTTTTCTGACGCCGTGCTGATAGCTACCGGCGGGGTCCGGAACGATCTAGCCCGT
>CAWVVE010000129.1:0-6098 GCA_963933075.1 uncultured Verrucomicrobiaceae bacterium
GCACGGCTTTGGCAAGCAGGTAATAATCATGGTTAAACCGATAGGGACGGAACGGGTTAGCAAGCAGATAATCCGTGCGGGCAATCACATTGCTGGTCGTTGCCGGGAAGTTACAAATCCCCATCCACTCGGCAAAATCGCGACCACGCAGCGACCATGCGGCGCGGAACCATTTAGCGCGGGAACTCTCGCCATCCAGTTCCTGCCCATCGTCATTCATCAGCTCAAAGGCAGTGCTCAGGACCGCCAGGTCCTTTTGCTGCTCAAAGGCAGGCAGGCACCGCTCAAGGCGGGACGGCAGGTAGGTGTCATCAGAATTTAATATCGCCACCAGCTCACAATCCACGGCAGCCTTCTCCACCAGCCGGTTAAGCGTCTCATGGGCACCGGCGTTGTCCTGCGCAGAAACCTCAACGCCACGTGACTCAAAGGACCTGAGTACATTGAGCGATTCATCCTGTGAACCATCATCGATGACAATCACGCGATCCGCCCCGCGCGCCTGGGACAATACCGACTCCAGTGCATCGCCAACGTAATGCGCATGGTTGTAACAGGGAATGATGACGGCGAGGCGCATGGTATTTTTCAGCCGGCTTTGCAGAGGGCACGAATAAAGGCAGTGGCGGCGTCAGGACTGATGGGGTCAGGACTGACACGAAACCGGAAAGGTCCGAATTTGCGGCGAGTTTTCCGAATACTCAAGTCAAGGTCCTCCATGAGGGGCAGATCATGCCTGGCACTGCCCCCCTCCTCCATACAACAGCTTGCCTCAATGTCCATCAGCCGGGAAACAAGCCAGACGATATCAATGACATCCGAGCGTGCCGCATGCAGCCTCCTCACGCCAAGCCTTTGTAAAAACTCCACGAGATAAACCGCTATACGCGCCTGCTCAATATCATCAGTCAGTCCCTTCGCCTCCACGGCGCGATCCTCGTTCGCCCGCCAGGCGGCATCAAGCACAAGCTCGTCGGGCAGAAACTCTATTCCAGACGGGGCAACCGGGAAGGATAGCCTGAAGTCCTCATGCAGCCCGAGGACCATTGGCAGCACCCCTTCCTCGGCTGCGGCGGCAATAAGCTCAGTGTCAGTAGAACGGGGCCCGCGCGCGCCCCATGCGGAGGAAAGATAAACAACCTCAGGAAAACGACCGGGCTCTCGAGAATCTCCAGGAAAAGCATCCAGCAGCTGCCCGGCCGTGACCTCAAGGGCAAAACGCTCTCCTGCAATCCGGCGCCCCTCACCGGCAAACGCGGCGCGGGTGGCAGGCTCTTTGGCAAGGCGCTCCAGTGCGTCGGTAAGTTCCACCTCATTGCCCGGCTCGCACAACAAGCCCGACCTGCCGTGCTCAACCATCTCCGGAATCCCCGCAAGGCGGGTTGCGACGACCGGCAAGCCCGAAGCCATGGCTTCGGTGATCACGGTGGGCAGGATATCACTGGCCCCCTTGCTGTCCACAATCGCACCGAGTGCAAAGACATTGCTGGCGGCAAGCAATTGACCAACGGCATCTCCTCCCAGCATCCCCGTGAAAATTACCTCCCCGGCAACATCCTGCTCTTCGGCAAGCCTCTGCAGGCGTTCCCCCCAGGGGCCCTCACCAACAATGTTTAACTCAAAGGCAATACCGCGCCTTTTAAGCTCTGCACAGGCATTGATAAGGTGATGAAACCCCTTGAATTCGATGAGTCTTCCCACACTGACAATCTTCAGGAGTCCGCCTCCCGCGCCTGCCTCCGCCGCAAGAAACCCGGCAGGATCCAAGCCATTGTAGATGCGCACAATCTTGTCGGTGCTGGCGGGACATTTTTCACGCAGCAACTGGCAACTGAAATCGGATACACCGGCAACAAACTCCGCCTCCCGCGCCATCTCACGCAGCAATTCATCACTGCCTAGGTCAACCATGAAGTCCTGGGCATGGGCAGTGAAACTAAACGGGATCCCCAGCTTCTTGATGAAAAGTGCGGTATGGGTGGCCCGATTGGCGAAGTGTACATGCACATGGGTGACCCCGATCTGCCTGAACACATTGCCGAAATACAGGGCATTGCGTGCCCGGGTGGCAGCCTTGAAATCCCCGCCATAGGCGGCATCATGCTGCGCGATCAATTCTGCCAGCGGCGCCCATGATCCGTCCACCTCGGCGGTCCTGCGAATCGACTCGAGCACCTTGCCCGGGGGCGGATAAAAAACCGGTGCCTGCCGTTGTGCCAGTCGCGGATGACGGAACCCATCAGGTGGCGGGTTGATTGACCCGATCGCCAGCGGCACGCCCAGAGCCTCAAGGGCAAGCATTTCCGAATCACAGAAAGTCTGTGAAACGACCGGGTAACGGGAAAAAAGGTAAGCGAGCAAATTCGGATTAGGGTAAGCAAGAGAACCTCGACAGGATTTAGCCGGGGCACTCAACTCTCATTCGGGTTCTGGCTTCCCGCCTTCCCCCGCGGGCAGGGGCGGCGCATCCTCCGCGCGGGGCACTCTCTCAACGACTGCAGGTTTCTTATCGGTGATACCCCTCTCCTTCCCGACCGGAGGCTGAGGCTTGGAACCAGTCGGCTTTGCGGCGGCCGGGGGCTTGACAAGGGGTTCATTCCCCACGGCGATCACGCCCTGCCAGCCAAGGAACTTGCCTTTCTTGGAAAGTTTCTTAAGCCTCGCGCTGCCACCCGCCCGCTCAGGATCAATCCGCATGGCAATGTCCATCAGGTAGCATGCCAGCACATGATCATCCCTGCTGGCATCAGCACGGTCGAGGGTCTCTGCAAGTTGCCAGAGCTCGAGGGCGACGACATTCGGCTCCTCGAACCCCGGCACGGGTAAAGGCGTTTCACCCTGCTTGAGTTTCTGCAGGGTCAACACGGAATCACGGTGTGTGCCGTCAAGCCGAAGCGAAATAGCAAGCGCCTTGGCCCTAAGCCCGGGGCCAATCCTGCTGTCGCCGGAAAAATTGGCCGCCAGGGCCGACAGGGCATTGGTAACCACCCGCAACTCGCCCGGCTCAAGCAAGATCGAGTCAATGTCAAAGAGCGCCTTGCTGAAGTTTGGGGTGACAAAGACAACCTTTGGAGCGGCCTCCTGCGCCGGCAAAGCGGTAAAGGCAATGAACAGTGACAACACACAGCCGAGCACACCTGTTGGCGGCCACACAAGGTTGGCAATGGCACTCCTGACCATGTGGATTAAAAACACCCGTGTATTTAACGCCAAGTTCATTGCCTTGGACAGGCGAAATACCGGGCCTGGCTAGTCCCCGACAGCCGACCGGCTCTCCCCGGCCTCCTCTCCTGCCATGGATCCGGCCTTTGCCGCATCTTGATCCCGGTTCTCCTGACGGCAGTCGGCAACAAGAAAAAAGCAATCAGGACTGAACACTTAAGCACTTCCATCCTCCCCCTCTTCTAGCACGGGTTACGACGGGGGAAAACCCCCTATTTTTATTCCGCGCTCTGCAGGGGTTTTATCGAGCAGTGCCGGGCAGCCATTTCGCGCTCCACCCCGCGTAATCCTGCAACGGCCCTGCCGGCCATCGTCCGCCGATCCACGCGTGGCCAACCCGGTGCTTGTGGCTGAGGGCATCAAGGCTGTAATGCACAACTCCCTGCTCAATATACATCACCCTGTCTGTGCCGATCTCATAATACCTGCCCCAGATCGGCGCGGCACCCGGGGCATGAACCAGGCGCTTATCAATGCCGCCGGGAAGCCGGTCGTCCTTGACGGTGATCACTTTGCGCTCAACCACCTTGACCTTTTCAAGCCAGCCAACCGCCCCGTGCACCGACTTTACCACCTCCGCGGAGGGTTTATCAATGGCCATCAAAAAGCGTAAAATTTCAGCGCTCTCGGGCACGGCAATGGAAGGCAGTTCGGACACCCTGGCCGGCACGCATTGCAGGCTCTTCTGGTCATATTGCTGGGCCCATGCAGTCTTCTTCCCAGCGGCGACAAGCTGGCAGTTGAGAATACATGCTATTGCCTTTTTCGTCGACACCCGGCACTTCTCCCGCAACGCCCCGTCGGCCAGGTCAAAGGGTTGGCGCCCGGCCGCAACATCACTGAGCATCCAGGCGGCGCCAACCATGGCATGGTCGTTGAAGGTGACACGATCGTGGTAACTGCCCAATAAAGGATAGAACTGCGGCCATCCGCCATTCTGATACTGTGCCTTGAGCAGGTAACCAACCCCCTTTAAGAAACCTTCCTTGTATTTGCTCTCACCTGTGGCCGCGTAGACCCTGGCCAGGAAACGCATCTGCGAATAGGTGGCCTCATTGTCCAGACTGCACCGGTGTCCCTTGTCCCTTACAAGTTGCCGCTTTCGTGCCGCACTCAGCACGCTGACCATGTCCCTGCTGTTCCTGCGCGAGTCTATCTTGTCCCAGCCCCCGATGTCAGCCTGGAAGAGCAGTAAATTGTCAGCCACCCTGATTGCCTCCGGGCTCTTGTAGAATGGCGCCTTTTGTTCGTGTACCACCTCCCGCCAGGTAATGGCTGCACCCCAAGAGGAGGAAACGCCAATTGCCATGACAGGAACAAGTCCCCTCAGGAATGGTTGCAGGAAGGAAAACACCCTTGTTTTTTGAGTTCAGGAGCAATTAAAAATCACCTTTATGCAAGGAGCTAAAATGCCATCTCTGGCGGCGGATCAGTGACGCGCGTAGTGAAGATAATGGATCTTCGGCAGGAACGTGGCGCCGGCCTCAAGCGAGGTTTTCCACGTTACCCTTGAGCTGTTGTTGACGGCCTCGCTGCTGCGGTATTGCGTCCAGTCACTCCGGTCGTAGGCGCGCAATGTCGTCACGCCATCATGACTCACCTTCTCGATACGCCCGCCAAGCCTGACGCTGATCTCGACATCAATCGGCACAGGCTTGTTGTTGCAAAGGTCCAGGGTCGCCTCGTTTTTAATCCGCGCGTAATCCCGCCCGTCCCATCTCAACGCCTTGAGTTCGCGTGCGGTCTCCGTTTCGGAAAAGCTGCCGCGCGTCTCGACCGAGACTGTCACCGGCACGCGGCAGTAGTCCTTGGGCGAGGTGTAGGTGAGCAGTTCCTGGGCCAGAGGTTGTTGCCCCATCATGATCATTGCGGCACCGGTGGTCCATGGGACCTTGGTAGTGTTGGTAAGCTCAATCTGGTGCCAGACCTGGTTCGTCGACAGCGCCAGCGGCGAGGCGATGCCCTGGCCTGCAGGGGCGGTGGCGATGTCAGTGCGGGTCAGGCGCAGATCCCATGTGTAAACGTCCCGGTAGGGAACCTTGGCAGTGAAGATCGAGACCGCAGCACGGTCGCCCTTGCGCAAGCGCAGGTTGGGGAGCTTGTAGATAAACAGGTCCTGGGCGCCGCCGGCCGTCAGCTCGCCGGGTAACTCGATACTGCCTTCCCCCGCTGCCGCGGCAGCGGCACGCCGCGACTCTCCGGAACGCCTGGAGTAGGAAGCGTTTGAGAAGTCATTACGCACCTGCCCCATCAGCACCGGCTCGGCCCGGGCGAGCGAGTTGCGCAAAACACTCTCCAGCACCAGCGGGCTGGGCGTTTTCTGGAAACGGAAATTCGGCACGCCGACCACGATGTCCACGGGCACGTCGATGAGTTCCTCGGCCTCGTTGAGAATCTCGGCCTGCAGGGAGATCTCCGCCACCTTCTCTTTGGCACCCTGCCCGGTAAGGTCGACCCGGTAAGTCGGGATCCAGCGCACACCGGGGCGGAAATACATCATCGTGATTTCCTGCTTGGTATTGGGTTGCCCGAAACGAAACGACAGCCGTTTACTCCGCGTCGTCGTGCGCACCCTTTTCGTCGTCGCGGTGGCCATGTTGGCAATGATCAGCGAATCCACGGCGGCTGCCGCGAGCAGTTGATCGCCCGCCTCGGTGCGCAGGATAAAATGCGACCCGCTGCGCACTGACTCGGTCCTCGTCGTGGTAGCGGCGGGATTTGCGCGCGGCGGTGCAGGTAATAGCGCCGGTGTCGGAGAAGGCGAACGACTGCTCTCGGAGACGAGCACCTTGTGAATGAGGCCGCTGACGCGCTTGCCGTCAGTGAGGATGACCTCGGCCTTCCGGCCCTCGTTGGCAAGCAGGATCTGCAGGTTG
>CAWVVE010000130.1:0-6088 GCA_963933075.1 uncultured Verrucomicrobiaceae bacterium
AATGAGCAGAAAGGGTCGGCGCTTCTCCACATCACGCCGGCGCTCGACCACTGCGGGAATCAGGTCAATATCCATTGACCACTTACCGGTTTCACGTGCAGCCAAACCCACCAGTTCACCCAGGTTATGGGCATCAGAGGAAACACTGTCTGTATCAACAAAATTACCAACAGCGATAGTTTTCAGGGCATTGAAATACTCAACCTCTATCCCGATTTTTTCATTCAGGAACTCCCTCAGGTATGGAAGGGCGGCACTGCCACCGCAGAGATAAGCCGCGACCGGTGCGCTTCCACCAGCCTGCCTGTAGGCACTGGTCGTGCGGGCAATCTCAGAATGCAGCCGGGTCATGGTGTTACGAATCACCTTCGACATCGCCGCGATTCCCGGATCCTCGTGCTCAGCATAGGTGCCACCAAGGGAAACAAACCCGTCCTGCTTCTTACGTTCCTCGGCATCAGCAAAAGACATGTTAAACTCACTGGCAATGGCAGATGTCGTCGCAGCTCCTCCAACCGGTATGCTTCTGGTGAACACTCGCTCGCCCTCAATAAAAATGAGGTTGGTGGTTCTCGCGCCCACATCAATCAAAAGTGAACACCCCTCAATCTCCGGATAAGAGAATCTGAATGCATTATAGAGCACCATAGGCGCGACATCCACCCCCTTGACTGTCAGCGGAGCCTCTTCAATGACTGCAGTCAACTCATCGAGTGAATCTTTCTTAATGGCGACAAGGGCATACTCAGCCTCACCGTCCTCCCCCTTGGCAACAATCCTCTGATAGTCCCAGGCTACCTCATTCAACGGGAACGGAATGTTCTGCTGTGCCTCAAAAGCAATCAACTTCTCAACATTTTCCTCATCCAATGCCGGCGTTTTGATAAAGCGCGTAAAGGCGGAATGCCCTGACAAGGAATAAATGACGTTACTCTTTGCCACGCCCAGGGAATCAACAAGGGCAGCAACGGCAAGCTTGATTTGCGGTAGCCTTGCCGAGTCTGCTGCCGGATCACCACTGAGCTCAAAAAACTCATATTTCAACAAAACCAACCCGCCTCCCTTGCCCACGCTGAATTGCGCCAGGCTCACCCGCTGGGATCCTATATTCAGGGTGACAATCGATTTCTTATCTGCCATTTGCGAAGGGTTGGATTTTGTTTAAAGAAAAGAGCTAAATAACAAAAAACACTAGTCTCGCGTCTCCGCATAGCTGTCAAACCAGAGGTTAGCGAAAGGCGTCTTACTTTTAGGGCGCAGCATGGAGGCATCACGAGGAGCATCCTCCTTTTGCCACCACCGGGAGGTTCTGCCGTCAGTTACATCACCTCCAATGATTTCCCCTGCATGAACTTCGATGGCAACCCACAGGTCACGGGGATTGGGCTTCTTGCCCTTACCATAAATCCGCGCAAGGGAGTTCGGCGAAAGATAAACCGCCGAGTGCAGCCTCTCACCTTTCAACACATCAACGTGCTTGACCGTTGCAGTGTATACTTTCAGGTATTTCTTTTCAGCAGACTTGGGCAGCACAAAAAAACGAATCTCAAGAGCATCCATGAAATCGTCTCTGTCACGTGAGGTCACAGTAAAACTCACATCAATTTGCAACCAGTCTTTACGAACTCCCTTGGGCTCCTTTAACCCGCTGCCAACAGAGAAGTCGGGACTTTTGGCTGCGCTTACTGTGATATCACCAATATCTGCTTTGCTCTGTGCCGGCAAGACAGCCGTCGAGAATATAAAGGTTAGGGAAGTTAATAGTATTCCGAATGCGATTTGGCGGGACATTTGGTCTTGGGGGGAGAATTTTATCAATGATGGCACCCCGCTTAACTAGAATTAAAGAGGGGGATCTTTCAGGGGTAATGGAAACCGGGTGAATTTGTTACCCGCTGAGCAGCTAATATGCAAGATCAGAGTGTAAAATCTGAGTTTATCTCGCAGATTCAATAAATGTCCTGAAGTAGTCGATCGTTTGACCTATTCCTGTCTCAAAATCGATCAACGGCTCCCAGTCCAAAAGCTTACGCGCCAGCGAGATATCAGGTTGCCTGACACGGGGATCATCGATTGGAAGTGGTTTGAACTCCAGTTTTGATGAAGTTTTGATCTTCTTAAGGATTGCCTCCCCAAACTCCCTGATACTCATTTCACTGGGATTCCCAATATTCACAGGCCCATGAGTGTCTGAGGTCGAAAGCCTGAAAATCCCCTCCACTAAGTCCGAGACATAACAGAAACTCCGCGTCTGCGTCCCGTCGCCAAAGACTGTCAGCGGCTCATTGGCAAGGGCTTGCCCAATAAATGCAGGAACCACACGACCATCATCAAGTCGCATCCGGGGCCCATAGGTATTGAATATCCTGACGATTTTAGTGTCCAGGCGATGATAGCGGTGATAGGCCATGGTCATTGCTTCAGCAAAGCGCTTTGCTTCATCGTAAACTCCCCTCGGCCCAATGGGATTAACATTTCCCCAATAATCCTCCTTCTGTGGATGAACAAGCGGGTCACCATAAACCTCAGAAGTCGACGCAATCAGGTAAGTGGCCCCCTTGGCCTTGGCCAATCCCAACGTGTTATGAGTCCCAAGGGCGCCAACCTTCAGTGTTGGAATAGGGAACTCCAGATAATCTATGGGGCTGGCCGGCGAGGCAAAATGGAAAACGTAGTCAATTTCACCGGGAAGATAAATGAAATTGGTCACGTCATGCTCAATAAAACGGAAATCCGTATTGCCGAAAAGGTGCTCAATGTTTCGCATATTGCCGGTAAGCAGGTTATCAATGGCTATGACCTGATGACCGGCTGCAAGGAGGTGATCAGAGAGATGGGACCCAAGGAATCCGGCTCCCCCTGTTATCACGCTGGTCTTCCGCGAACTTCTCTGTCTTGAAAATACATTCATTAGGACTTCTTCCCCTTAAGGTTATTCATTTTGCTCCACGTTGGCAGAAGACGGCTGGCACGGTACGCAAAAGAACCTTGCAATCAAGCCAGAGGGACCAGTTGTCTATATATTTGAGGTCAAGTTCCACCCATTCATCAAAACTGGTGATGGAATTCCTGCCACTCACCTGCCAGAGACAAGTCAGTCCCGGCTTCATGCTCAAGCGTCGCCGCTGAGTTGAATATTCAATACTGGCCACCTCATCTACTGGCAGGGGCCGGGGGCCAACAAGGCTCATCTGCCCGAGCAGCACGTTGATCAACTGAGGCAATTCATCAATGCTCCAGCGGCGCAAGAATCCCCCGAAACGGAAAATCCTAGGATCATTTGCCAACTTGAAAACAGGACCACTCATCTCGTTCTCGCCTTCAAGTGTTGCTTTGTTTTTCTCGGCATCAACACCCATCGTGCGGAACTTATACATGAAGAAAGGGCGACCGTTCTTTCCTCCACGCTGCTGCCTGAAAATCACCGGCCCGGGCGAGCATAACTTTATCCCAATCCAGGCAAACACCCAAAAAGGCAAGGATAGCAATATAATTATCGTAGCTCCTACTCGGTCATACAATTCCTTTACTGAGATAGCCCAGGAAACACCGGGAGCACTTCTGAAAACCATCATTGTGCTGCCTCCCAGCACATCAAGGGAAGGTCGCGCTATTGATGTTCGTATGAAATCAGTGGATAGCCACGCCTCAACTCCTTCCGCCTCACATGCGCCGATTGTCTCCTGAATCCTGCCAAACTTAACTTGCCCTGCCGCAATAACTACACGCTCAGGAGAATACTTGTGTAGGCTACTGACGAAGTCATTCACATCGCTCTCCTCAAGGTCGATCATTGCCACTATGTTCAGGGACGGATCACCTCCGCCCTCCAGTTGCCCCCTCAACCACTTCATGTCACTTTCGCCACCCGCAATTAATATGTCCTCACGCCAACCCCAGTTCTCGATGCGTGAGCGCAAATGCTTCCTGATAAACGCCTCCTTGAGCAGGAGCGCCCCGCCGCCAACCAAAGTCAGCATGCCAAGTACTATCCGGCTCTGCGCACCCCATTTCAAAAATACCACACATCCGCCGATGACAACTCCTATAACGATCAGCGTCTTCCCCAGTTGCCTCAATGAACGCCATACGCTCTTCTGTAAAGGATGCTCATAATATCCGAACATCTCCAGCACAACGGGTGTGAACGGCACAACAATTGCCATCATCCAAAAGAAATCAAGCAACTCAGGGATCTGGACATCAGCAGGCCCAAACCATCCGCTTGGATTATAGTATCTAAGCGAATGACAAACCCAGAAAGCAATGGCTATAAGGCAACTGTCCAGAATCTGGTTGATCTGGAGATTGATTTCTTGTTTCCGTCCTAGCATTGATACCGTAATAGAATCCTCTATCCAAGTCGCGGGACTTGTATCAAGTTTTAAAAACAAACGCTTCCAGCAGCAAATGTCAATCCCCCTAAATAAAGCAAACATCGTCGTCCCTGTCACAGATTCGACAAGCTTGAGGCAAATCGCCGCCTCATCCGGCCCCGTTCCCTGGGACATCGTGGAGATTCGTGTCGATAGAATCCCGGAAATCCATCGACTCATCACAGACATATCTTCCATCCCTGTTCCCGTGCTTTTGACCTGCCGCCATCCCGATGAAGGCGGCTTCAACGATCTGCGCGATTCGGAGGAAAGAAGCTCTATACTGGCGCCCTTGATCCCCCACGCGGCAGCAATCGATATCGAAATAGCAAGCGCAGCGCAAATGCCTCAAATAATAGGCATTGCAAGAGAGTCAGGGCTTACCCTGATACTTTCATTCCACGATTTCTCAAACACCCCGGACGACGGACAACTGCAGGTTATCCTTCAAGATGGAATCGCAAATGCCGCTGACCTGATAAAGATCGCAACCACTACCGACAACCCGGCGCAACTCTGTCGCTTACTCTCATTGTTCAGCATGTTTCCAGATCAACCACTTGCAGTAATGGGAATGGGAAAACTGGGAATGGCATCAAGGCTAGCGGCAGCACAAAGCGGTTCAATCCTCAATTATGCCGCAATGGATGAGGTGACCGCTCCCGGGCAATGGCCTGTGGAAGAATTCCGCAATCTTCTTGAAAGAAGCGGAGCCCTTGACTGAATTACTCGCCAACAATCTCAATCGGGGCATCAGGCAATGCCCTGAGGAAAGCCCGCCCGTAACGCTTGGACGACACACGGTTATCAAGGATAACAACAATCCCCTTGTCGCCAGCAGACCTGATCAAGCGCCCGACCCCCTGTCGAAGCTTGAGGATCGCCTCCGGAACAGAATATTCAAGGAACGGATTCCCCCCCGCAAGCTGGATGGCCTCAAGCCGTGATGCAGTAAGCGGATGATCCGGGACAGCAAAGGGGAGACGAGTAACAATAACATTTGATAACGCCTCACCGGGAACATCAACCCCCGCCCAGAAGCTATCCGTTCCGAAAAGCACACTGGATACATCCTCGCGAAATTCATGCAACATCCTGTGGCGGGCAATCTTTCGCCCTTGCACCAACAGTTGATAATCCCGCTCAGCAAAGAAATTCTCCATCTTCTCTGCCACCGAATTCATTAGCCGGTAGCTGGTAAAGAGGACAAAAGCCCGGCCTTCAGACTGATCAATAAAATGCCCAACCCACTTGGCAAGTGCATCTTCATATTCGGCCGACCTCGGATCAGGCATGCAGCCTGACAGAAAGATCTTCATCTGTTCAGCATAGTTAAAAGGACTTCCGATCTGAAGGGATTGTGCATCGGTGGCACCAACTCTGTGGCGGAAATATCCCAAGACTTCACGATTCTCACCCACGGAAAGGGTGGCGCTTGTGACAACGCAACTCTTGCCTTCCTTGAAAAACATTTCGCGCAACACAGGAGCCACATTGCTGGGAGCGCTGTTCATGGAAGAGCCTGCAGAGAACCCCTTGCTTCTTTCCACCCAATACACATGCCCTTCCTCTGACTGGTTGAGGAAGCTATCAATGGTAATTCTGGCCGCGCTCACCCTTCTTCCCAATTCAAGAAGTTCAGACCTTGTCGCATCATTAGCCACCCTGTCAGTAGCAACCTTGACCTCTCTCTCCAAGGAGCGGTGCGATGA
>CAWVVE010000131.1:0-6083 GCA_963933075.1 uncultured Verrucomicrobiaceae bacterium
CTTAAGCTTCTAGTTTTTGGGAAGATCGTAAGATCAATTCACAAGCCCCCGGCCTTACGGCCGGGGGCTTTTTTTATACCCGAATACAGCGATTTGGGCTGCAGTGATCCGGAATCGGTGGGGTATGGCGGGGTTGTTTGGCGCTTTAATACTGCTTTTTGTCGGCAGCCCACTTAGTGTGGCATCCCGGGTAAAGGAATTCGCCGTGTATTTAAGGTATACTTTGTTTCAGCAGGTAAAATGATTGTCACGGCAAGAGTGCTCGTCGACGGGGCCTCCGGCCTTGAGTTTGACTACGAGTTGCCCGGCGACTTCTCGTCACGGGTGGGCGTGGGCAGCAGGGTGCGGATCCCGTTGCGTAACCGTGCCTCCACAGGAACTGTAGTGGCGACCTCCGAGGTTGAAGAAGGTTCCGAAGCCGCCGCTGTTCTCAAGCCGGTCGCGGGGCTGATCACCGACCAGCCCATATTGACACCGGCTTTGATTGAACTTGGCAGGTGGATATCAGAATATTACGTGGCGCCGATGGATGCGGTAATGCGCAGCCTGATTCCCGAGGTGGTACGTGGCGAGAACAATGATTTTCAACGCCGCCTGTTTGTCCAGTTGGCGATGACACCGGGGGAGGAGGATCTAGAGAAGCTTGGCAGGCGAGCTAAAAGGCAGGCCTCGATCCTTTCGGACCTGCTGGCTGCTGAAAAACCTGTGGCCCTGGCCAGCCTCGGCTCGGGGGGGCGGGCTGCCGTGGAAGGGTTGGTCAAGAAAGGCTTTGTGGAAATGACCAGGGAGATTGTGGCGCGTGATCCCCATCGTGATGAGCAGTTTCTGGCATCGCAGCCACTCAAGCTTACCCATGCACAAGAGGGCTGCCTTGATGCAATCAATATAGCTGTCCGCGATCCGCGTGACGGGAAACCCCTGCTGCTGCACGGGGTGACAGGGAGTGGCAAGACGGAGGTGTATCTGCAGGCGATTGCAGCTGCTATCGCAGCCGGTTGCACGGCCTTGGTGCTGGTGCCGGAAATTTCCCTTACTCCGCAAACGGTACGAAGGTTCAAGAGCCGTTTTGCTGACATTCAGGAGCGCGTGGCCGTCCTGCACAGTCATCTCAGTGGTGGCGAGCGCTTTGACGAATGGCACAAGATTGTTGAGGGCACGGCAAAAATCGTGATCGGTGCCCGCAGTGCGCTCTTTGCCCCGTTGCGCAATCTCGGGCTTATCGTCGTCGACGAGGAGCACGAGGGCAGCTACAAGCAGGACACTGCGCCACGTTACAATGCCCGCGATGTTGCGGTTGTTCGCGGCAGTATCGAGGGGTGTGCGGTACTGCTGGGCAGCGCGACTCCATCCCTTGAGTCATTCAACAATACCCGGATTGGCAAGTATCAATTGATTGAGTTGCCCGAGCGCATTGATGACCGGAGCATGCCGCTGATTCGCATTGTCGATATGCGCCAGGAGGCGCGTAACCTTTCCAAGTCAGGAGGGCCGGCCATCATTTCTGAGCGTTTACGGACGGCAGTCGATGGGCGGTTGGAGAAAGGCGAACAGGTTATATTATTTTTGAATCGTCGCGGTTTTGCCACGTCCATGACCTGTCCAGCATGCGGAGAGGCCTGTGGTTGCCCACACTGCAGCGTCTCGCTGACCTTTCATCGCAGGGAGGAGCGACTTGTATGCCATATATGCGGTTATCAGAGGGTGGCACCGCGCAAGTGTCCTCAGTGCCAGGACCCTTCAATCCGGTTTGCGGGTTACGGAACGGAAAAAGTCGAGGAAATCCTGCGCAAGGTGTTTGGCAAGGCAAGGCTGGCACGTGTTGATACCGATACGATGTCCCGCAAGGGTGCCTTGCGGGAGATTCTCGGTGCCTTCAAGGCCAACAAGCTCGACATACTGGTGGGCACTCAAATGATTGCCAAGGGACTGCACTTCCCCAACGTTACGCTGGTAGGAATCCTCAATGCGGACATCGGGATGCACATTCCTGACTTTCGTGCAGGGGAGCGTACTTTTCAGTTGCTTACCCAGGTTGCCGGGCGTGCCGGCCGGGGGGAGATGGAGGGAGAGGTTCTCATTCAGACTTGCACCCCCCACAGCCCGTCGATTCAATTTGCCAGGCATCATGATTTTGCAGGTTTTGCGGAGCAGGAACTCGGGTTTCGAAAAGGGTTTTCTTATCCGCCCTTTTCCCATTGTGTGTTGCTTACAACACGCTCAACCCATGCACGTCGTGCGGAGTTCACCCTTGAAACCATTCACAAGCGTCTCCTTGCCGAGCTCCCGGCCACCATGCTTCTGGGAGAACCGGTGGAGTCACCGTTGTCCAAAGCAGCCGGCCAGTTTCGCTTCCAGCTGATGCTCAGGGCTTCCTCTGCACGGTTGCTGACCCGTTATCTTTCCTCAATCATGGAGAAGCTTACTTTTCCTGATGACGTTCGTGTCACGATTGATGTCGATCCCCTGTATCTCTCGTAGAAGACCCGCAAGATAAGCCTGATCCGGCATGGATAGCCCGGATTCCCCCAGTTTACCGCTTTACAGATTCCCTGTTTTTTTTGCTGACGCAGGAGGAAAAATCGCTTAATATAGCGAACGCTAGTGAATTCACATGAAGTGTTCATGGCTCGATAAAGAAAATGAAAAAACTGCTTATTGCATCAATGGGCGTCTTCACTCTCAGCCTTGGCTTAGCCTTCGCTGCAGATAAAGAAGAGGCAAAACCCACTGCGTATGTCGCGCAGTTCACAGGAATAACATGAAACGGCTGCAAAAAATACGTTAGTTCAGCGTTGAAGAAAAAATTTAATGCAACCAGCATCTTCATTACCAAAGGCGACAAGCCAGGTACCCAGAAGGTGGTTTTCAGTTGCGCCAAGGGCGATCTCACCAAGAAAGAGGCAGCCGAGTCAATGGGAGCCAAGAAGTCACGCTTTGTGGTGACTAGCATCAAGAAAAGTAAGGCCAGCGGCTGAAGAACGTGGCAGTGCCGGATGGCCTGCTGATTTCCTCAAAGCACAATCAAATCTTAAGCTTCCCAAAGAACACTTCGATTCACGCAAACGGTTCCGGTTTATTGCCGGGACCGTTTTACTGTACGGATGATCAGATTATGCCCGGGGAGTGTTTTTGAACGGGATCGGTGGGGTCATGTTTATCATGAGTGTATTGCTGCTGCACCAGTGCCCCCCGTCACTCCATTAATAATGAAACCGTA
Organism: uncultured Verrucomicrobiaceae bacterium; assembly: GCA_963933075.1. Lineage (GTDB taxonomy): Bacteria > Verrucomicrobiota > Verrucomicrobiia > Verrucomicrobiales > DEV007 > CACIUL01. The sequence goes on from CAWVVE010000131.1 coordinate 3,218, forward strand.
CATGGCGTGAGGGCACCGGGTGGCGGTATGGTGAGTGATGGCGGTAGGGGCTGGCATAACAGTGGTCATGAAGGCGCCCCGGGTAACTTCCGTAGCGAACGCTGATGTTATAGCCTTGCGGTTGCCTATAGCGTTGTGGCTGCCTATAAACCGGCTGGTGACGGGAAAGGTCATCCCGGGCACTGCCTAATGCCGCTCCGCTTAGAGCGCCGATTGCACCGCCTAATGCCGCTCCCTCAAGGGGCCTGTTTGACTGGCTGCCGATCACGGTGCCAAGACCGGCACCGATCAGGCCTCCGGCAACGGCGCCTCTTTTGGTGGCGGGGGCGTAACCATAGGAGTCGGAATAGCACGAGGAACACATCGACACAGCGAGTAACCCGGCAAGGACATGCAGTATTTTCCTGTATTTCATGTTCTCTTTGACGCCATGCCGAGCAGGAGTATTCAATTTTTTTGGGCACAAAAAACGGTGCCCTCTGCTGAGGACACCGTTTTCTTTTAAGATTCGTTAGAGGTTATGGCCCTATGGCTGTGACATTGGGGGAGAGTCTCTAGTAGCGCCTGTTGTCACGACGGTCCCGGTCGTTGTAAGGGCGGCCCCGGTCGTCATGACGCCTTTCCTGGGCGCGACGATCATCATCCTTTGCTCCACCGAGCAATCCGCCAGCCCCGGCACCAACGGCTCCTCCGATGGCAGCTCCCTCCAGGGGACGGTCTGATTGATGGCCAATGATGGCGCCTGCACCGGCTCCGATAATGCCGCCAAGGACGGCTCCGCGTTTTGCCGATGGTCCACAGGAGGTGGAAAACAAAGCGATCCCTAGGGTCGTGACTACAAGAAGAAGGAGTTTATGGATTTTCATTATTGGAATGTTCTTGATAAAGATTCACTCATGAGACGAGTAGAGCCAGTTAATTATTCATTATCATGGGTTTTTAGGCTGCATGATGCTTTTCACGGGAGGCTACAGTGAATGAAAAACCCCGGTTGCCTTAAGCAAACCGGGGTTCTTTCAGATAATATAGAAGGACTGTGCCGGGATCAGGAAATCTCCGATCGGGAGTGACCCCTTTCCTCCAGCGTTGCCTGCGCAGCAGCAAGACGAGCAACCGGGATCCGGAATGGAGAGCAGGACACGTAGTCGAGTCCGGTGCGGTGGAAGAACTTGACCGAATCAGCATCTCCGCCGTGCTCGCCGCAGATGCCGATCTTCAGCTTGGGCTTGGTGGAACGTCCGCCTTGCACACCCATTTCAACAAGTTTTCCCACACCTTCCTGATCGAGGCCGGCGAATGGGTTGTTGTTGAGAATTTCCGCATCCTGATAGGTTGGGAGGAAGCTAGAGGAGTCATCACGAGAGAGTCCAAGCCCGGTCTGGGTGAGGTCGTTGGTTCCGAAGGAGAAGAACTCCGCGTGCTCAGCCACTTTATCAGCGGTGATGGCAGCGCGGGGAATCTCGATCATGGTGCCAACGGTGTACTTCAACTGGGACTTCTTGAGGCCGAGTTTCTTGCGAACACCAGCGGCGGTCTCGTCGATGACCTGCTTCTGGAGCTCAAGCTCACGAGCGTAGGAGACGAGTGGGACCATGATCTCAGGAAGAACCTTTGTTCCTGTAGCCTGAACCTCAGCCGCAGCTTCAAGGATGGCCTCGACTTGAGCGGCGGTGACAGCCGGGTAGCTGATGCCAAGACGACAACCACGGTGACCGAGCATGGGGTTCTCCTCGTGAAGAGCGTGAATCCTCTTAGTGATGGCTGCCGCGCTCATTCCAATCTTCCTGGAAAGATCCTTCTTCTGACCAGCATCCATAGTGCCGATGAATTCGTGAAGCGGTGGATCGAGGAGGCGAATTGTTGCAGGGCGACCTGCTAGGGCTTTGAAAATGCCAATGAAGTCTTTCTTCATGAACCTCTTAATTGGCTTCAGTGCCTTGGCACGACCGGCGTCGTCGTCAGCGAGGATCATCTCACGGACAGAGTCGATACGGTTGCCCTCAAAGAACATGTGCTCTGCACGCGTAAGGCCAATTCCTTCAGCTCCAAACTTGATGGCTTGCTTCACCTGCTCCGGCGTGTCGGAGTTGGTGCGGATCCCAAGCTTGCGAAGCTTGTCGGTCCAGCTCATGAGCTCCATGAACTTCTTGTAAGTGTCAGAGCGCTTGCCGGCGGCTTTGTTCTCGATCAGACCCTGAATGACCTGAGACGGAGAAGACTTGATCTCGCCCTTGTAGACGTTTCCAACGAATCCGTTCAGAGAGAGGGAATCACCTTCCTTGAGAGTCACTCCATTTCCAGAGAGTGTCTTCTTGCCATAATCGATGGTCATACCGTGAGCACCGCAGACGCAAACCTTACCCATCTGACGGGCAACGAGAGCGGCGTGTGAGGAGGCTCCACCTTCCGTCGTGAGGATTCCATCAGCAGCAATCATGCCGCGAAGGTCCTCAGGAGAAGTGGCCTGACGAACAAGAATGACGGATTCCCCTTTGGCGGCCGCCTTCACAGAATCTTCAGCTGAGAAGTAAATCTTACCAGAAGCTGCACCCGGTCCAGCAGGAAGGCCGCTACCTATCTTGTTTGCCTTGCGCTCGGTGGCGGCATCAAAGATCGGGGCCAGGAGGTGGCTGAGATCATCAGCGGGGATACGCAGGATGGCTTCCTCCTTACTAATGAGACGTTCTCTGACCATGTCGAGGGCGATATTGACTGCGGCAAAGCCGGTGCGCTTGCCGTTGCGGGTCTGCAGCATCCAGAGCTTGCCTGCCTCGATAGTGAACTCGACATCCTGCACGTCACGGAAGTGTTTCTCGAGGATCTTGCGGATCTTGAGCAGTTCCCTGTGCGAGTTCGGCAGGTCCTT
>CAWVVE010000132.1:0-6067 GCA_963933075.1 uncultured Verrucomicrobiaceae bacterium
ATCCGGAAAAACTGCCTCATCCACACGGTGTATTGCCACTCGCGCTAACGGCAATTGGAGTAGCGGGGATTGTGGCCGGCTATGTGATTTACAGCGGTCGGGACAAGGATCCCATCAAGGTGGAGGTGTTTGCCCGGAAATTTTATATAGACGAAATCTACCTGTGCCTTGTCCGGTTATTTCAGGACGGGTTGGCGTATCTTGCCAAGGCTGTCGATCAATTGCTCATTGACGGACTGATTGTCCGGGGCAGTGCCCGCCTGACTTCGGGCGTGGGTTCGTTGTTGCGGGGGTTACAGGGCGGAAACCTGCAGAGCCATGTGTTTTTGCTTGGCTTGGGCATTGTCATCATCATTTACCTTATCACCATCACCTTTAGATAGGCACCAGGCTAAGTGACCATCATCGAATTCATTATCATTATTCCAGTTGCCGTTGCGGTGGCAATAGGCTGTGGCGCTCCTGCCAGGGGGTTGTCGCTACTGGCCGCATGGGCGAACCTCATTTTTGGAGCGGGCGTGTTTGCAGTAATCCTCGCCAAGGGTGGTGAAGGGATGCATTTCCAGAGTGCTCGCGTATTACTTGATGATCCTGAATTAACCCTTGGGTTTGCTGTTGATGGCATGAGCGGAGTGCTTGTGTTGCTGACTGTTATCGTGACTTTCTGTGCGGTCAGCATATCCCCGGAGAATCCTGGAAAAGGAAGTGGCAGGCTTTACTATATATCATTAATGCTCATTGCGGCAGGGGCGCTGGGGGCGTTTTGCGCAACTGATCTTTTCTTCCTGTATGCTTTCCACGAGTTGGCATTGATCCCCACATTCCTCATGATAGGAATCTACGGGCATGGGCGGGAGAAAGTCGCCACGGCCTGGAAGATTACCATTTACCTGGGAGTGGGTAGTCTCATCCTGCTTGGCGGATTAATTGCACTTTACGTCAATCTTTCGCCATCAGGCGGGCTGACTTTTGATATTTCCAAGCTTGCCCCTGCTCCTGGCCAGCATCCGCTTAGTGCTGAGGTGCAAAAATGGATTTTTCTACCCCTGCTCATTGGGTTCGGTATCCTGGTTTCGCTTTTTCCGTTCCATAGCTGGGCGGCACCTGCCTACGCCAGTGCACCGGCGCCTGTGGCAATGTTGCATGCAGGCGTATTGAAAAAATTCGGCCTTTACGGGCTCCTTCGTGTTGCCATTCCCCTATTGCCGGAGGGCTTCGAGGCGTGGAAGGGACTGTTGCTGGTTCTTCTCCTGGGGAATATTCTCTATGTGGGACTTGTCACGATTTCCCAGCGTTATCTTGATAGGATGCTCGGTCACTCCAGCGTGATGCATATGGGGTATATCTTCCTGGGGATTGTCTGTTGCAACAGTATAGGATGGGGCGGGGCGGTATTGATGATGTTTGCCCATGGGATTTCGATTGCCCTTTTATTTGCTCTCTGCGGGTCTTTGCGGGAGCGCCTGGATACTCTGGAATTTTCCCGTCTTGGTGGGCTTGGTGGCAGTATGCCTTTTTTGGCGGTAGCCTTCGGGTTCGCTGCCTTTGCCTCTATTGGGCTTCCGGGGTTTGCCAATTTTGCATCAGAGATCACTATTTTCTTTGCGGCGTTTAATGATGCGGGGGAGATCGGGCCGCTTCAGGTTGCAACAATTCTGGCATTATGGGGGGTCGTGATATCCGCTGTATACATGTTACGCGCTTACCGGAAGATTTTTCAGGGTGAATGCATTAGGGAACTTCAAGTTTCTGACCCCGGGCAGGCGCTGAAGTTGCCTGTTGTTTTAATGATAGTGATACTGCTGCTCACGGGATTTTTCCCGAATATCATCCTTAAGATTGTGCCTAACCTGTTTGGAATCCTCTGATGTGATGCTTCCCTATTATCTAGAGATATGCGTCGTTGTGCTTGGCGTGCTGATGCTTTGCATGGAACTTTTCTCCGGCCGGCGATCAAGGGGTAATATCGCCCTGGTGGGCGCGGCAGGACTTGGCTTGATACTTGCGCTGCTAATTTTTGCGGTATGTCCAGCGGGAGAAGAGCTCCAATATTGGGGAATTTATTATTATGATAAATGGGCTGCCTTTTACAAAGGGTTGGCATTGCTCGCCACCTTGTTGGTGTTGGTGATGGCGCGTGAGTTTGCACCGGTATTTAAGCATTATACTTCGCAGGATGAAGAAAAATCCGGGGTTGGTGAATTTTATTGCCTGCCGATTTTCGTCTGTGCAGGACTCATGTGGATGGCGTCTGCCAAGGACCTGATTACTATCTTTGTCTCTCTTGAACTGGTTGCCATGGGCTTTTATGTGTTGGTGGCTTTCATGCGCCGCAATGTCGGTTCGCTGGAGGCAGGAGTGAAGTATCTTGTCCTCGGTGCCCTTTCCACCGGGTTTCTGGTCTATGGGATTGCCTGGACTTTCGGTGTTTCGGGAACCTTCAGGCTTGAGGAACTCGGTGACGTGTTGGCGAGCGGTGACATTTCCGGGAGAGCTGCGATGTTTGCATTTGCCCTGTTGATCGTGGGAATCGGCTTCAAGATTGCCGTGGTACCCTTCCAGATATGGGTGCCTGATGTTTATCAGGGGGCGGCCATGCCTGTAACCGCCTACCTTTCGGTGGCTTCAAAGGCTGCCGGATTTATCGTGTTACTGCGTGTCGTTGATCCGTTTTTGGCGTCGCCATCCCTCAGGGATCCTGTCGTTTGCCTGATGGTTTTCGTGACTTGTGCGACACTGATCTACGGTAACCTTGCGGCGATTTCGCAAAAGAATATCAAACGCCTCCTGGCGTATTCAAGCATTGCCCATGCAGGATTTCTGTTGATGGCACTGCCTGCCCTGAGCGGTTCAGTCACTATAAGCGGCCCCGGTCCCGAGGCCGCAATTGCCTTTTACCTGGCAGGTTATCTGTTGATGACAATGCTGTGTTTCCTTGTTCTTACTCTGGTGAGGGTTGCCACGGACGGAGAGGACCTTGCCGCGCTGGAGGGGCTGAGTAAACGTGCGCCCTTCCTTGCATTCGCCATGCTTGTTGGAGTTGCCTCCCTTGCAGGAATTCCATTAACGGTTGGGTTTTTCGGTAAATTCTTCCTGTTCAACATAGCTATTCAGAATGCCATGCACAGTGGCTTGTGGGTTGTTGTTTTTGTGGCGGTTCTGGGTGCAGCAACAGGATTTTACTACTACTTCAAGATTATAAAGGCAATGTATTGGGAGGTCGCAGTGAGTGAGGATCAAGTGACGCAATTGAAAGTCGGCAGAGTGGCTATGGTGTCGATCTTGGTTTTGATGATTGCTGTATTGTTCTTTGGTATATTTCCTGCCTCGCTTCTTGGGTTGACCCTCTAGAGAGCTAATATCGGCAACCTTTTGCTCTGGGAATATAGATTTTCCCCGCTCATCGTTGTAATTTTCCGGAGTCAGGTTTAGATAAACAAGGTGAATATCTTGCTGGTCGAGGATTAGACGGAAATTGGCTCACTTGTCAGTGATGGACTGACGGCTGAGGGGTTTTCCGTTGATTACTGTGAAGATGGTGATGCCGGGATGGAGCATGCGACAACAAAATCCTATGATGCGATTGTTCTTGATATCATGTTGCCGGGCAAAAGCGGACTGGAGATTCTGGAGAAGTTGCGCGAGGGGCAGAATAACGTCCCTGTGATTATTATTACTGCCCGGGGTGAAAGTGATGACCGGATTGAAGGGTTGAACCTGGGAGCTGACGATTATTTACCAAAACCGTTCTTTGTTGAGGAGCTCGTGGCACGATTGCGGGCGATCTGGAGACGTTCATCAGACAACGGGATGAGTTTACTTAGCGTTGGAACTCTTTCCGCGAACATGATGAGCCGTGAGGTAATGCGCTCGGGAAGCAAGATTGAAATGACGCCCAAGGAGTTTTCATTATTGACGTTTCTTATGCGTTCTCCCGGGCGTGTCCTTACGCGCAGTCAGATTCTTGAGCAGGTGTGGGGCTATCATTTTGATCCGGGCACCAATCTTGTGGATGTCTATATCAGGCGCTTGCGCACAAAAATCGATATTGACGGGGAAATTCCCCTTATTGTCACCCTTCGTGGTGTCGGTTACCGCATGGTTGACCCGGATAACCCGGAATCGACCAAGGAGGGGTAGTTCGTGGAGTTTTCATTTCGTCTCAGGATTGCTCTATGGTCAGCCCTGTTGTCGGGTATCGTCCTGCTGATCTTTTTCGGAGTTACAGCATTGATGGTGTTTGACAGTTTGCGAAAGGAAGTAGATGGGAAACTTTTGATATTCACGCAGCAATACGCCCTTGATGCGCGAGACATGGATGAGGCAAGTGTGCCGCAGTTGCAGCAGGTGGCTATATTAGGTGCGGAGCGTGACGAGGGACGCCTTGTTGAACTTGTTGACGACGAGGGCAAGCAGAAATATAAGGATCCCGAGTGGCCAAATCCCAGTGAGGAGATCAAATACCTTGAAGGGGGAATGGTGGAGACGGTTAGATACAGCGGGGAATCATGGCGGGTGATGAGCAGGACCTTTAATCAATATCGGGTGCGAATGGCCGTTACCCTCGCCGGGATCCGTGATGAGGTTTGGCAGATGATTCAGGGTTTCCTTAAGGCATTGCCGGTGGCATTGGTTTTTATCGGAGCCGGTTCCTGGTGGGTGGCCGGGAGAGCGGTGAAGCCAATCAAGAAAATCATTGATACTGCAGAACATATAACTCCGGAGGGGCTGTCTGAACGTATTGAGGGAGTGGAATCACATGACGAACTTGGCAGGTTGGCGCGTGTCTTGAACCGGATGATGGAGAGGATTGAAGTGGCCTTCCACCAGACCAGGAGGTTTAGTGCTGATGCATCCCATGAATTGCGGACACCTCTGGCGGTGATGCAGGGCAAGATAGAGGTTGCCTTGCAGGAGGATGGACGCGGTGCTCGTGATAAAGAGATATTGGCGGAGTTATTGGGCAGCGTCGCTCAATTGCGATCCATCATTGACAGCCTGCTGATGTTGTCGCGTTCTGATGCGGGTAGCCTGGTGATGGATCACGGCAAGCTGGATCTGCATGAGATTATGATTGATGTCATGGAGGATGCCGAGATCATTGCTGCTGATGAGGGAATTGCATTAACTGCGATTACCTGTCCGCCGGGGACACAGGTGAATGGTGATGGTCGCCTTTTGAGGTTGGCGATATCCAATCTGCTGGCAAATGCCGTAAAATATAATATCAGTGAAAGAGGTGAAATCAGTGTTGATGTGCGCTTTGGCGAGGGAGCCTGCGGGATAGTGGTAACGAATACCGGCCCGGAGATCAGCGAAGAAAACAGAGAGCGTATTTTTGAACGTTTTTTTCGCGGGGACCCGGCACGGGCAGCCGCGAAGCGGGGCTTTGGATTGGGCTTGAGCTTGTCTAGGGTCATCGCAGGTGCACATGGAGGGGAACTTGAACTGTTGAGTTCAAGGGATGGGAGAACCTCTTTTCTGATAAGCCTTCCCATCGTTCAAGATGCAGGGTTAGAAGCGGAGAATTACGGTTAACCAATGATGTCCCCATGGTTGCGGGCTGCTTTGCGGTTTCTATCAGTTTCATAACATGAGCGAACAAGATGTCATGCCTGTCGAGAAGATGCGCAGGGCCGGGTTTTCCGGGGCGGCGGTTGCTGCCTTTGAGCGCACTTACCGTTTTTTGTGCTCGGGGCAGCGGTCGGATATTCCGGAGGAGGGCATTGAGCCGGTGAGTGATGTCATCGGTTATGATTCATTAGGGGAACCGGAAGAGAATTGTATGGGGGAACTCCTTGAGAAGACGGTTGTTCTCAAGTTAAACGGGGGGCTTGGCACTGGCATGGGGTTGAGACAGGCAAAGTCACTCCTCCAAATTCGGGATGATCTTACCTTCCTGGACATGATAGTCCGCCAGATTCTTGCAACGCGCGGGAAATTCGGGAGGCGTGTGAGATTTCTTTTAATGAACAGTTTATCGACCAGCAGGGATACGTTGTCCTATCTCTCAAGGTATCCCGAGCTGGGTGACAATGAAGGTTTTGAAATCCTGCACTTTGTAACT
>CAWVVE010000133.1:0-6007 GCA_963933075.1 uncultured Verrucomicrobiaceae bacterium
CTGCATGTCGGCGGTGCGCGCACCGCCCTCTTCAATTTCCTCTTTGCCCGGCGCAACCAGGGCACCTTTGTCTTGAGAATTGAGGATACCGACGAGGCACGCAATACCTCCGACGCCCATGCCGCCATTCTTGACGGCATGCGATGGCTGGGAATCCAATGGGACGAGGGACCGGGTGTTGACGGCGACTACGGACCATATCTCCAGAGTCAGCGCACTGGGATCTACAACGACTTCCTCTCCAGGCTTGAAGAAAACGGCAAAGTTTATGAGGATGGCGGCGCCATCCGTTTCCGGGTTCCAGAATCCGATGCTTGTTTCAAAGACCAGGTCTGCGGCCCTCAGGAGATTAACCTAAGGCAGCTTGGTTCAAGGGCATGGGACAATGAAGAGGAACAGGAAATCGAGACCAACCCCGACTTCATTATACGCCGTCCTGACGGCTCATTCCTTTTCCACTTTGTTAACGTGGTGGACGACATCGAGATGGAAATTACCCACGTCCTTCGCGGTGAAGACCACCTCTCCAACACCGCCAAGCACATTGCCATCTTTGAAGCGCTTGGCGCAACACCTCCGCTGTTCGCCCATATTCCTCTGATCCTTAATAATGACGGATCAAAAATGAGCAAACGCGACGCCGGCGCCGGGCTGCAATGGTATCAGGATGAAGGATTCCTTCCCGAGGCTGTCAGTAATTACCTCGCGCTGCTGGGCTGGTCACCAAAGGATGATCGCGAAAAACTCAGCATTGAGGAGATTACCCGGTTATTTGATTTCGATCACCTCAATCGAAGCAATGCCCGTTTTGACCTCGACAAATGCAAATGGCTCAATGGACAATACATTGCAGCATTACCTCCAGAAGAATTCCTTGCCCACGCTCAACCCTTCTCAGCCGGTGCACCTGCCTCAGCCGTAGCCCTCACGCAACCAAGAATACAATGCTTTACTGAGATTGCGGAATGGCTCGCACCAATCCTCAATGACGAGTATCCTCTTGCAGCTGAAGCCGCATCCAAGGTAACCGCCAAGCTTGAAGACGCGAGCATTCTGCTCTCACTGGTCAATCGCCTGGCACAAGCCACCATTTGGGAAGCGGCCGAAATTAAGCTAGCAATCAATGACACCGCACAGCAACTGCAGGTAAAACCCGGAGCCCTTATGTTACCCTTGCGCGTAACCGCAACCGGTACCGCGCAGGGAACCGACCTGATGCCCACCCTCGAGATAATCGGCAAGGAGGCTACTCTTGAAAGGATCCAGCAACGCATCGCGAAACTGTTCCCCAACCAACCCTGATGACTGAGGAAAAAGATACCTACACCCTGGACGACCTTATTCCTGAGGCAACCGCCCTGAGCGATATTTCGCCACCGGCGCGCTTGTCGGTCTTCGGTGATCCTGTCGACCATTCACTCTCCCCTCAACTCCATAACCCCGCCCTGCAGGCTCTTGGTATAGATGCCAGGTATATCCGGGTCCAGGTCACTGAGCGTAATTTTTCCGAGGCACTTGACCTGATCAGGGCAAGGGGATTTCTCGGAACAAACTGTACAATTCCCCTTAAATTTGCTGCGCTGGAAGCCTGTGACCACGTCGACGATCTTGCGGTGAAACTTGGTGCGGTAAATACCATCAGCCTGGAAGAGGGCAAGGTGTTCGGATCAAACAGTGACGGACCCGGCTTCCTGCGCGCTATTCGTGAGGCTTTTGCCATTGATGCTCACGATCTGCGGATAATGATTCTCGGTGCCGGAGGTGGCGCCGGCCGGGCAGTAACAGTCCAGTGCGCACTTGAGGCTCCTGAGCGTCTTGTGCTGGTTAATCGGACACGGGAAAAAGCCGAATCATTACGTGCTGAAATCGCTCCGATGCTTGAGGATGAGATGATACACTCGGCATCCTCAAGGGTAAAGGTTGCCGAGTGGTCCGATGCCGGGCTGGAGGCTGAGTTAGGTAATGTTGACCTTATCGTCAACGCCTCATCGCTGGGAATGAAGCGTTCAGATTCCGCGCTTATCCCACCCCACCTGCTGCAACCCCATCACCTCGTTTATGACATGGTCTACAGTCCGCAGCGTACCAAACTGCTCATTGATGCCCAGAGCGCCGGTGCCCGCACTGCAAATGGACTTTCAATGCTCCTCCACCAGGGCGCCATCTCTTTTGAAACATGGTTTAACCGCGAAGCCCCACTGGAAACCATGCGTAGCTCTCTGGAGGCCGCCCTCGGCGCCAAAGACAACGCTCTATCTTAACAGACTAAAATCCATGGAGTTAATCACCGCAAAAGATGCCCCGGAGGCTATCGGTCCATATAGCCACGCCGTGCGCAGCGGCGCCCTTTGTTTCACCTCCGGACAAATCCCCATTAATCCGGAAACCGGCGCTTTGGTCGAAGATGATATCAAAGCCCAGGCACAACAGGTGCTCATCAATCTGAAAACCGTCCTTGAAGCAGCCGGCTTGGGGCTGAAAAGCGTGGTGAAGACTACAGTTTTCCTCAAGGACATGGCTGAATTTCCTATCCTCAATGCAATCTACGCTGAGCATTTTGGGGAACACGCACCGGCCCGCTCAACAATCCAGGTGGCCGCGCTGCCACTAGGCTGCCGTGTAGAGATCGAGGCCATTGCTGAAGCCTGAATCGCGCCGCAAGGAACTCCTGGAAAGAGGAAGGGTTAATGGTAATCAATCTCCCTGAAGACAGCACCACCAAGGAGAACCTCGCCATTATAGAAAGCACAGACTTGCCCTGGAGTTAAAGCTCTCTGGGGCTTGTGGAAAACTACCTTTCCCTCCCCTTTATCATCCACGCTTAGCTCAGCTTCAACGGCGGGAGTTCGATAACGCGGCTGGGCAAGGATCGACTCGCCATCCGGCTGGCAATTCACAAAGGAAATATCACCAACTGTTGCACTTGATGCATAGAGCAACGGGGTATCCTCACTCTCAAAACCAACCACCAGTTCATTCTTCTCTGCCCTCTTGGCAATGACCACATAGGCTTCCCTGTAAGCGTTGGAAGGCACTCCGATTCCCCGCCGCTGCCCAAGCGTGTAAAGATGTAAGCCGCGATGCTCTCCCAGAACATTACCGGCAAGGTCAACGATCATCCCCGGGCTGTCGGGAACAAATGCGCGAAGAAAATCAGACATTTTCACCTGCCCGATAAAACAAATCCCCTGGCTATCCTTTTTTTCGGCGTTGGGCAAACCCAACTCACGGGCAAACTCCCGTAGTTCAGCCTTTATCAAGTCGCCAACGGGAAAGGATGCCCCCATAAGCTGATCTTGGCGGAGAAGCGCAAGGAAATAAGCCTGGTTCTTGCCGCTATCAACGCCACAAAGGATATCCGCAGAGCCGTCGCTATTGTCACGGCGACGCACGTAATGACCGGTGGCAACCGCCTCAAAGCCCTCCTCCCTGGCATAATCAAGAAAAACACCGAACTTCATCTCGCGGTTACACATCACGTCAGGATTCGGGGTAATCCCCGCCTGATAACCATCAAGAAGGTACTTTACCACCCTCTCGCGATATTCATCCATCAGGTTCACTACCCTGAACTCTATGCCCAGATGCTCGGCAACAGCCCTGGCGTCCTCGATGTCCTGTTGCCATGGGCAATCACCAATGATCTTCTCCTCATTGATCCAGTTCTTCATGTAGGCCCCGACCACATCGTGGCCTTCGCGGAGCAGCCGTGCCGCTGCCACGCTGCTATCCACTCCGCCGGACATCGCAGCTAGAATTCGCATCCACTACCAGTCTGACTGCAACCCGCCAAAGGTTCAAGTGGACGATTTGCCAGTATCGATGATAATTCACCCCCGGGATGAGCAACGAGGAAATCATTGTGCAGGATCATGAGCGGGTCCCTGTAAAAGGACCAGCCAGACAAGCGGCTTTCCCGAAGTTCGGCTGTATCGCCGTCATCCTCTTGGGCGCCTTCTTTATCGGAATCCTGATCGCCGGAATCCTGATTGGCAATCAAATGTCCAAGGACATCGAATCCTTCACTGATGAGTCCCCGGAAGAGATTCACGTTGAACGCGGCACCCCGGAAGAAATTGCAGCCATTCGAGGAAAAATCCTGGGGTTCCTGGACAAGATGCGCAGTTCGCCGCAAGCTCCTGCCGAATTGCGCCTCTCCATCCGCGACCTCAATGTGCTGGTCGCCAATGACAACTATCTCGGAGACCTTCGCGGCACCATCCACTTCAGGGAATTCACAGCACCGGATATATTGAAAACAAAAAGGTCAAGGCCAATGAGCCACATCAAGTTCTGGAAACCACGACGCTACCTTAACGCCCAGATGGACTACAAACTCGCCGCCCAGGAAGGCAACATTTCCCTGTTTGTCCAGGCAGTCAAGATCGACGGCAAGACAATCCCTGATTACTTCCTGCAGAAGTTTAAATCCCAGGACATGCTTGAACCCTACAAGAATGACGAACGTTTCCTCGACGCGCTCAAGATGTTGAAAAATACATGGATCGAGGGAGACAATATTATTTTCACAAACACCTCCCCTCCTGCTTCCCGGAGCACCGGGGAAATGCCATAACCCGGACAATTCCATGCTTCTCAATACACGCCCCGGGCTATCCACACGACACTCAGGGTTTACAAAAAAACGGTAGCTCCCCATCCCTCCCTTCATCATGCGTTGCATCGAACCTGTGTCGGTGGAAACCTTACAGAAATGGCATACACCGGTAAAACCGTGGCACTGTTCACGCTGGCGAGCTTATGGATACTTGGCTTCGCTCAGCATCTTGCTGCCCAGTTACCCTCCCCCCTGGCCCGCTTCGGCAACTTGCCCTGCCTTGCACCGATCATTCGCGGCATTGATCAGGCCGCGCCGAGGAACATCGGCGAAGCTCTCCTGCTCCCCCCTTACGACGCGCCCGAGGCCAACCTGAACGTTGGTACCGCCTCCTTCCCCATAACGACCTCCCATCCCGGGGTACAGGAGGCATTCAACCACGGCATCGCGCTGCTGCACCTTTTCTGGACAGTGGAAGCTGAACGTTCATTCAGGCAGGCCGCCTCACTGGATCCCGAAAACCCCATGCCCTACTGGGGAATGGCAATAGCAAATGAACATTTCCCCGGAAGGGCATCAGTTTATATCAACTATGCCAATCACCTTGCCGGAAAAAATCCAGAACTCACTCCAATGGAGCACGCATGGATTAGAACCTACCGGCATTATTTCAGCCCGGGGCCGGAGGAACATGAAAGTGGCAGTCCTGAAAGCCGCAAACAACGCAACCTGGAACTTGAAGACATGGCTTATGCCTACCCTGACTCATTCGAGATCCGTGCCTTTCTCCTGCGCGAGATCATCCTTGATGATTCCCGGGCTGGCATACCGATTGCCGGCAAGTTCACAACCGATGCGCTTGCAACGCAACTTACACGGCAAAAGCCCAATCACCCAAGCCGGCACTATCGTTTATGGCTGTGGAGCCGGGAACGCCCAATGAGAGTGGCGACAGATGCACTCTCTGCCCCCCTGGCAAGTCCATATGCGCCTTCGTCGTGGCGCTTTTCAGCAAACGCCCTGGCAAGGGCAGGAAGATTCCACGATTCCCTCCGCGCCGGGGAGAACGCACTGCGCCTGGCCCACCGCCGGATGCACGGGCGTTTCACAATGCCCGATGACGCTCAAAACTACGTTGCAAATGTCGCGGCACACATTCATACAATGATTGCCTGTGGCAGGATCAATGCGGCGGAAACCGCCGCAAAGGCACTTATCCGCCTGCCCAGGTCAGCCTACGGGCGTTCATCCAAGAACAACCCTACAACGGCGGAAAACGGCAGTCACCTGACCGGCAGGCGATTACTTGCCCAAACACTCATCCGCAGCGGGCAATGGAATAAGCTCATTGAACAATGCACAAGCCCCAAGGGTGACCTGCGTGCCGCCGGCATCCTCTGGCCGCTATTCTCGTCGATCCTGCAGATTGCGGCGGTGGAGGTGCTGCCA
>CAWVVE010000134.1:0-6002 GCA_963933075.1 uncultured Verrucomicrobiaceae bacterium
ATGACCACAAGTATGACCCGATTTCCCAGCGTGAGTATTACCAGATGTTTGCCTATTTCAATAATACTACCGATCCGGGCATGCAGTCACGCGGGGGAAATCAGGCACCCGTGGTCAACGTGCCACCGAGAGCCCAGGCCGGGAAATTAGCGGAGTTGCACAAGACAATCGAGGTCAGGAACAAGGAGATTGAGAAATACAAGAGGGCGGCGGTGCCGCATTATGTGAAGTGGTTGCGCGGTGCCGAAAAATCAGCCGGCAATGCATTACCGGAGCCCTCCGGGTTGGCGCATTTCTTTTCGCTTGATGAGCGGGGGGGCAAGCAGATCAAGGCCAGTGTCGGCGGAGGTGTCGGCCAGATCGGAGGCAAGGTATACCCGGCGAAGCGCGGTGATGGCGGGGGCTTGCGCTTTGATGGCAAGAGTGCCGTCTCTTTTGGCGCCTGGCCCGCCCGAGAACGGGATCAGGCCTTTACGTTTGCCGCTTGGCTCAAGGTGCCCGGCAACGGCAACGGATCGGTGATTGCCCGCATGGATGTCGGCAAGGCTTACCGGGGTTATGACCTTTGGTTTCAGAACCGCTCGGTTGGCACCCATATTGTCAGCAGCTGGCCTGCAAACGCGCTCAAGGTGGTTTCCGCACAACCCCTTGCGGCGGATAAGTGGCAGCATGTGGCCGTTGTGTATGACGGTTCCTCAAAGGCGTCCGGGGTGAAGATTTTTATCGACGGGAAACTCACGGGCAACAAGGTTGAGCAGGATTCGCTCAAGGATTCCATTGTGACGCAAACGCCGTTCAGGATCGGCAGTCGTTCAAGTGGCGGTAACTACAACGGTGAAGTCGATGAGTTGCGCATCTATAACCGTGCACTTTCCGTGGGCGAGATTCAGCGGCTCGGCGGCGATCCGATCAAGGGGATCCTTGCAACGCCGGCTGCCAAGCGCACCCAGGAGCAGAAAATGGCATTGCTCGAGCATTATTTATCCGCTGAGGACAAGGAATACCAGAAGCTGGTTGCGGCACGTAGCGAGCTTCAAGCCCAGGAGAGCGCAATCAAGGGGCAAAAGGCAACATCGGTGATGGTGATGCAGGATAATCCGGATAACAAGAGGAGGGTGACCTATGTGCTTAACCGCGGTGCTTATGACGAACCGATCAAGGACGGTCCGGATCCAGTGGTTAATCCCGGGGTTCCGGCTTTCCTTCCCTCCCTTATGGATGGCGCCCCATCAAACCGGCTTGGGTTGGCGAAGTGGGTGACTTCCGGCAAGCACCCGCTTACCGCCCGGGTGGCGGTCAACCGTTACTGGGCCTTGCTTTTTGGCCGAGGCTTGGTGAAGACGGTTGGTGACTTTGGTAACCAGGGAAGTCCGCCGAGCCATGTGGAGCTTCTTGACTGGTTGGCGGCTGATTTTGTCGAGAGTGGCTGGAACGTGAAGCGGACGCTCAAGCAGATCGTGCTTTCAGCAACCTATCGGCAGGCTCCAAGGATAACTGAGCAACTTGCCAAGGGTGATCCTGAGAATATCCTGCTTGCCCGCTCTCCGCGGTTCCGCCTGCAGGGGGAGTTTATTCGAGATACTGCACTGGATCTTTCCGGGTTGCTGGTGAAGAAGGTGGGAGGGCCAAGTGTTAAGCCCTATCAGCCGCCTAATATCTGGAACGAGGTTTCCCTCAATGGTGGACTGCGTTACAAGCGTGACAGCGGCGAGAAGCTTTACCGGCGCTCCATGTATACCTACTGGAAGCGATCTGCTCCTATGCCGAGCATGTTGATTTTTGATGCGCCCACGCGTGAGAAATGCATGATCCAGCGTCCGGTTACCAATACCCCTTTGCAGGCCCTGGTTACCCTGAATGACCCACAGTTCGTCGAGGCGGCACGTGCTTTTTCCCAGAGATTGATCAAGGAGGGAGGAAACGACACGGCATCCAGGATTGACTATGGGTTCAGGCTGGCCCTGTCCCGTCCTGCGACACAGGCGGAGGTTAAGGTGATCGAGAGGGTCCTTGGTGATCAATTAACAAGATTCAGGAATGATCCCCAGAAGGCCAAGGAGTTTCTTGCCGTCGGCGAGATGGCCCGTGATGAGACTATTGAGGCGATTGACCATGCCGCCTGGATGGTTGTGGGGCAGCTCCTGCTTAACATGGATGAAACCCTGACACGCGGGTAATTTTTTCTAACTGAACACCAGTAAAAAATGCATCACGATCCAACACGGCGTCGATTTTTATTAAATACAGGCCATGGCATGGGAGCCGCCGCTCTCAGCAGCCTTTGGGATCCCAGCCTGATTGGTTCCGCGCAGGCGGCTGAGGGCTTGCCGGGGTTTCCCAACTTTGCCCCGAAGGCGAAGCGTGCCATTTATCTGTTCTTCCCGGGTGGTCCATCGCACATTGACACCTTTGACTATAAGCCGGAATTACGTGATATCCATGGCAAGGAGTTGCCTGATTCCATCCGTCAGGGACAGCGCATCACCGGCATGACCAGCGGCCAGAAGTCCTTTCCCTGCGTGGCGCCAATGTTTGAGTTTGAGCGCTTTGGCAAGCACGGAACCTGGGTCAACAAGGACCTTCTGCCGCATACCGCCAGCATCGTGGATGACATCACGATCATCAAGACCATGAATACCGAGGCGGTTAATCATGATCCGGCAATCACCTTCATCAATACCGGCGTCCAGCAGCAGGGTAAGCCGAGCATGGGCTCATGGCTGAGCTATGGCCTGGGCAGTGTGAATGAGAACATGCCGGCATATATTGTCATGATCTCCCGCGGGCGCGGGCAGTTGCAGGCACTGTATGACAGGCTCTGGGGTAGTGGTTTCCTTCCCTCGAGTCACCAGGGTGTAAAGCTGCGCAGTAACGGCGAGCCGGTTCTTTATCTGAACAATCCCCCGGGCATCGATCGTGATGCACGTCGCGGGCTGCTTGATGGCCTCAAGGAGCTCAACAGCGGGACTTTCAAGAAATTTGCCGACCCGGAGACCCAGTCCCGGATTGAGCAATACGAGATGGCTTTCCGGATGCAGGCCGAAGTGCCTGACCTGATGGATATCTCCAAGGAGCCCAAGCATGTCAAGGAGCTCTACGGGCCGGCAGTCGAGAAACCCGGAAGCTTTGCGCGCAATTGTCTACTGGCCAGGCGGATGGCTGAGAAAGGGGTGCGTTTCCAGCAACTCTTTCATCGTGGCTGGGATCAGCACGGCAGCCTGCCCTCAAAACTGCGCCAGCAGTGCGAAGATATCGATCAGCCCTGTGCAGGCCTGATCAAGGATCTAAAGGAGCGCGGCATGTTTGATGACACCCTGGTGATTTGCGGCGGCGAATTCGGCCGCACGATCTACTCTCAGGGTAAGCTTACAAAAAATAATCATGGTCGAGACCATCACGGGCGTTGTTTCACGACATGGATGGCAGGAGCGGGAATAAAGAGAGGCTATGAACATGGAAAGACGGATGACCACAGTTACAACATCCTTGAGGACCCGGTTCATATCCGTGATTTGAATGCGACGATTCTCCAGCAGCTCGGTATCCATCATGAGAAACTCACTTTCCGTTATCAGGGCCTTGACCAGCGGCTTACCGGTGTTGAGGAGGCCAGGGTGGTGAAGGAGATTCTGGCCTAGTTGATTTTCCTGACGCTTCTTTCCCCTTTATACCCCGGTGGTCCTGTCTTGTTTCAAGCCGGATCCTCCGGCTGGACAAGGCAACTTGCCATGCCGGCCCGTTCTGCGGCCTCAACACCAAGTTTGCTGTCCTCAAAGACCAGGCACTGCCCGGGGGGAATTCCCATACGCTCCGCGGCCAGAAGGAACAGGTCGGGGGCGGGTTTGCTGCGCTCCACATCATCCTGGGTGACAACAATCCTGAACAAATCCGCAATATTTACTGCTTCCATTGTGCGGATCACTGTTTCACGAATTCCTCCCGAAGCCACGGAAATAGGTTTTCCCTCAGCAGCCTGCATGCGGGCAAAATTGACCACAGGTTCGTAGGGCAGGACTTTATCCAGATTTGCAAAGAAGTAGGATTCCTGGTCCTTGACAACTTGCTGCGGGTTCATGCTGCAATCATAGCGCTCGTTGAGTATTTCCACTGTGTCGTGCATGCCGACACCTGCGTATGACTGCGCAATTTCACGGGTAAACTTGAAGTCCCCGCCGTTTTTCCGGAAGGAATCGACCCAGCCCTCGAAGTGTACGTGCATGGAAAGTGATAGAGTGCCATCGTGATCGAAGATGAAGCCTTCGAAGTCGCCTTGGGGAATGTCCATTTTTAATGCATGAACTTATGACGTGAAGAGCAGAGCGGCAAGATACACTTGCCGGCTATTGCCCGAATCAAGCGTGATAGATGCATGGATAACGAATAATGCTTGGCACTCCCCGGTTTCCTTGAGTATCAAACAGGTGCATGGATGTCCTTATAGTCTACCCGGAGAAGGCTGATGTTGTTACCGGTAATTCCTGCGCTGCAGAGCAGTGGAGAGAAGTCCTTTACGCATTGGGGCATAAGGTTGAATTAAGCAGTGGATGTAATCATGCGGATGTTGATTTACTGGTTGCCCTCAATGCAGAAAAGATGCATCCGGAGATCGAGGCTTTCTCGCGCAGCAATCCGCGCTCAAAGATTGTTGTGATCCTGACCGGTACTGACATTTACCCGATTGCATCCGACTTGTCCCTGCACTCAATGCAAATGGCGGATCGCCTGGTGGTTCTGCAGGGCAAAGCGATCGACCGGATTCCGGATGAGTTTCATGACAAGGTTCAAGTGATCGTGCAGGCAGTAACACCGTCCCGGCAGACTGTAGCGGGTAAAATGAACCCGGAAGCATTCAATGCCGCGGTCGTGGCAAACCTGCGTGAAGTAAAAGATCCTTTTCTGGCGGCAGCCGCAGCCAGGTTAATGCCCGGGGGATCAAGGCTATACGTTCGTCATGCGGGCTTTCCCCTGGATTGCGGGAGCGATGAGCGTGCAAGGAAGGAAAGTGCTGACAACCCACGCTATGAATGGCTTGGTGGATTAAATCCTGCTGAATCAAGGAAACTTATTTCCCGGAGCGATGTTTTGCTGGTGACTTCAAGGAACGAGGGGGCGGGGCGGGTGATTGGCGAGGCAATCACCGAGGACACCCCGGTTATTGCCACTCGAGTGGAGGGAATCACGGGGCTTGTGGGGGATGATTATGCAGGGCTGTTCCCGGTGGGTGAGGCCACGGCACTGGCTTCACTTCTCACCCGGATCGAGAATGAAAATGGGTTTCTTGATGAGTTGTCCCAAAGTTGCCGGCAACTCGCTCCTGTTTTCGCGCCGGCAGAGGAAGTTCAATCCTGGAAGCAGCTGATTGCCGGCTTGTCATGAAGGCAAGCCGGAATTAAGCCGTGGAACTTCGTAGTATTTTGTTTGCGCGTTTTTCAATGGAGAGAGCTTTGCGCTCCTTGCCCATATCCCGCATCAGTGATGCGAAGTTGGCTAAAACGATGGAAAAGGTCTTGCTATCCTCCGAGGGGCTTGATTCGAGAATCCGGATGGCAACCTGGTAGTTCTTGAGAGCCTGGTCATCCTCACCAAGTTCGTGCAGCACGGTGGCAAGGTTGCCGTAAGACTGCCCGAGGTCAGGATGCTTCGGGTCGCTTACTTCCTTATGTATTTCCAGTGCCTGGTTATACATCTCGCGGGCCTGTCCATTGTATCCGGATGACTGGTAGAGGGCTCCGAGATTATTGTATACACCGGCAACATCGATGTTTTCCCTTCCCACGGCACGCTCGAGTATTTCCAGAGCCTTGAGATAATTGTCTTCAGCCTGGTCAAAATTTCCACTCTCCTTATAGATCATGCCGAGATTATTGCACAGGTTTGCAACGTCCAGCTCAGCAGGGGGGGTCATTGCCTCAAAGAGCTCTATTGATTGTTGATAGAGAGGAATTGCCGATTCTGGTAACTGGCTAAAATCATACACCGCGGCAAGGCTGCTCTTTAAGCGG
>CAWVVE010000135.1:0-5996 GCA_963933075.1 uncultured Verrucomicrobiaceae bacterium
GTGGGTCAATGTGCTGGTGGCTGACAGCCGAAAGACAGGTAAAGCAATCGCCGTGCTTTTTGAGCATGCCGCACACCCGGTCATTGTTCCGCATACCAGCAAGTTGACCAGTGCTGATTTTCCGGGTGCTGCCGCGGAGCGTATCCGGGGAAAATTGGGCAAGGATGTCATTGCCCTTTTTGGCCAGGGATGCGCGGGGAACATTAACGGCTTTCCCCTGCGCTCGACGCATGAGAAGGCGGAACATGCCGGGCATAACCTGGGGGATGCGGTGCTCAAGGCAATTGCCGACAGCGTGCCCGTAAAATCAAAAACGTTGAGCATAAAGCATGCCCGGTCTGAGATTCCCTCCCGGGCCTTGCCCGGCAGGGAGCAGTGGCAGAAGATGGCGGAAGCGAGTGCCAAGGATGCCGGGCGCATGCGTCAGCTTAACCGGATGAAGCAGCTGATGGACCAGGGGAAGCAGCCGCCGGCAAGACGCTTTGACGCGTATGCGGTAATGTTGGGCAATGACTGGTGCCTGACCACCATGCCGCATGAGATGTTTTGCCAGTATGAACTCTGGATCGATAAGAATGCGCCCTTCAGGCACACCATGACATTTGCCTTTACCAATGGTTATGAGGGCTACGTTGCAAATGATGCCGCCCTTAAAATGGGAGCGAAGGGCGGCTATGAGGCTGCTGCATTGCCGAACTGGGGGGGGCAGGTGTGGACGCGTCACCTTGGCCCGCCTGCTGTCGGGTGCGAGAAGATTGTCAAGGATACCCTGAGCTCACTTTGGCCGCGGGTCGGGAAATCCAAGGGTTCTGTGGATACCGGAAGGTTCAAGCTGGAATTCAAGAAGAAGGGACCGCATGGCGGTGCCCGGGAAATCAGTGTAACGGAGAATGACGGCCGGGTGGTCTTTGATGTCACCGACAAGGTTGGAATCGGTGGGGGCAGC
Source organism: uncultured Verrucomicrobiaceae bacterium (assembly GCA_963933075.1). Lineage (GTDB taxonomy): Bacteria > Verrucomicrobiota > Verrucomicrobiia > Verrucomicrobiales > DEV007 > CACIUL01. The sequence continues at coordinate 947 of CAWVVE010000135.1, forward strand.
ATTAGCCTGGGCGCAGGCAAGTGGCCGGCGGAAATACTGATCCGGATGCACCTCTCAGGTCTTGAGGGTTTCGGGGTGCGCGTTGATAACAAGCTTCTTGCCGACAAGGATCTCGATGTCCGTATGCTTGATGCCAAGGGTCGACCGTTGAAGGGTCGTTATCTCCAGAAGTCCACGGGTCCCGATTCTTCGCGGCGCATTGCCGGTTATTACGAGGTGGAGGTGCCGCAGGCAGCCCTCGTGGGGGGCGCTAAAAAGATTGAGCTGAGCTGGGTGGATTTTTATCGGTGATCGGTTTTGGCATGAGAGTTTTAACCATTACCTTGCCGATTTCGGGAGAATGCTGATTGATCGTGTCATGAACTTTCACAAGTGGAAGCTTAAGGCCGCCTGCCAGCGGGTTTTATGTGCGGGGTTTCTGATACTCGTAATGATGCTGATTGCCCCGGCAGGGGAGAAGGTACCGGCGGGTGATCACTGGGCCTTTCTCCCTCCGGTGCGTCCCGGGTTGCCCGTGTTAAAGAAGAATAGTGAACCGGCTAACCCGGTGGATATTTTTGTGCTGGATCGCCTGCAGAGAGAAGGCCGCAAGCTTGCACCCCAGGCGCCTGTTCACACGCTGTTGCGCCGGTTGAGCCTTGATTTGCGGGGTCTGCCGCCCACCCCTGAAGAGGTAAGTTCGTTCACCCTTGATCAGGCTCCCGGAAGCTGGAACCGGCTGGTTGAGCGTTTTTTGGCCTCACCGCATTTCGGTGAGCGCATGGCACAGCAATGGCTCGACCTTGCCCGCTATGGTGACACTTCGGGTTACGCAGCAGACCGAACGCGTGAGGTTTGGCCTTATCGCGACTGGGTGATCAGCGCATTCAATGAGAACATGCCCTTTGACCGTTTCCTCGTGGAGCAGTTTGCCGGCGACATGTTGCCGGGAGCAACTCCTGAGCAGCGCCTTGCCACGGGCTTTCACCGCAACGCGATGCAGGCGAAGGGCAATAATCCGCGTAAGGAGGAGTTTCGCATCAAGACCATTGTTGATCGACTCAATGTGACAGGTCGCGCTGTGCTTGGTCTCACGCTCGAGTGCGCTGAGTGTCACGATCACAAGTATGATTCGGTCAGTCAGCAGGAATACTACCAGTTGTTCGCGATTTTCAACAACATCCCTCACCTTGGTGAGGGGTTTGGAGTGCACGGACCGCGTATGGATTATCGTTATGTGGACCTTGGCCGGAGGGATGAATTCAAGGCTTTGCAGTCTGCACTGGCGAGCCTTTCCGGGACGGGGGAATGGCCTGTTGATCATCCTGCGGCAAAGGCCGCGCAGCTTGGCAAATGGGATGTCGCCGTGGTGGAGGAAGAGCGTGATGTATTCAATTTGAAGGGGGACTTCACGATAGTCGCCAGCATTCGAACCCGGGCGCCGGTTGGTAATATTGTTTCCAAGTATGACTGGCGGGGTAAACAGCGTGGCTATGTGTTCGGTATCGGGGGTGAGGGGGAGCCCAGCGTGCCGAAAGGGCACCTTTTTGCCTGGGTGTCTGCCAGGCAGGACCCCTTTGAGGGAGTGGAGATTCACAGCAGCCGGCCGGTTGCTGACGATGGTGAGCACCAGGTGGCTGTCATCTTTCAGGCCGGCAAATCCATCAGGCTGGTCATTGACGGGGTAGAGGATACTTCGGCCAAGGTGAAGGGATCTGTCCCCGGCGTTATTGCCAGTTCAGAGAGACTCCTGGCTATTGGCTCAGGTTACAGTAATTCCAGTGATGCCGGTGCATACCGCTTCGATGGCGCGTTAAAGGATGTCCGGATTTACCGGCGGGCATTGCAGGCTCCCGAAATTTCCCGGCAGAGACGGGAACTTGAGCAGAAAGTCAATGCAATCAGGGTACGCACTGTCAGCGTCCCGGTCATGGAGGAAGAGACCACGGCGCGCAAGACCCATATCCTGCTGCGCGGCGACTTTAAGCAAAAAGGAGAGGAGGTAAAACCCGGGTTACCGGGGATTTTTTCCGCACTTCCAGGTGGAGAGAAACTTACGCGGCTAAGCTTTGCAAACTGGCTTGTGTCACCCGGGCAGCCACTGACGTCGCGGGTGGCTGTCAACTACCTCTGGCAACACTTCTTCGGGCTCGGGCTGGTTGCCACTCCAGGCGACTTTGGGGCCCAGGGGGCAAGGCCTTCCCATCCGGCATTACTTGACTGGCTGGCCGATGAACTCGTGCGCAGTGGCTGGGATCGCAAGCACCTGGTGCGCCTTATTGTGAACTCGCGCACCTACCGGCAGTCATCAACGGTGGTTGCGGGCAAGGAACCGGGCAATAAGCTGCTTGTCGGGATGCCGCGTCGCCGGCTTGCCGCTGAGCAAATTCGCGACCAGGCGCTGGTGGTCAGTGGATTGTTTATACCGGTGATTGGAGGTCCGCCGGTTTTTCCCCTGCAACCGAAAGGATTCTATGAGGAGCGCGGGCAGAATGCCGCGGGCAATTCCAATTTCAACTGGGCCAACTCCAAGGGGGATAATCGTTACCGCAAGACCCTCTACACCTACTGGAAGCGCATGGCCCTGCACCCGGCCCTGGCAGCACTTGATGCCCCGCCAAGGCAGGTATGTGTGACCCGCCGATCAATCACCAACACACCGCAACAGGCGCTGGTCACCATGAATGATCCCGTGTTCCATGAGCTTGCGGTGGCATTTTCCGGCCGCATTGTCTCCGGCGTGCAGGAGGAAACTTCCACGGCAAGGATACGCTATGCATTCCGGGTTTGCCTGGGACGTTACCCTGATCCCGGTGAACTTAAACAGTTCATGGAATTTCTTGAGAAGAGTACTGACCGGAAAGCCGGCTGGGTGTCGATTGCCTCGGTGCTTCTTAACCTTGATGAAACCCTCACGCGTGAATGATTCATCTTGATCCTGCATCCATTACGCGGCGCTATTTCATCGGTCGCACTCCGCTTGCCCTGGGCTCCCTTGCCCTGGGCTCAATGCTGGGTGAAGGAAGGTTAGCGGAACCCCTGTCCAGGGATAAAGGGGCGCAATGGAAAACCATTCCTCCGCGTGCAAAGCGGGTGATTTACCTGTTTATGTCAGGTGGACCATCGCACGTGGACACCTTTGACCCCAAGCCTCTGCTTGAGGCGGAGCACGGCAAGCCGATGCCCAAGGAGATTATCCGCAACCATGAGTTTGCCATGATCAAGAGCGCTGCACCCCTGGTGCAGAAGTCTCCTTGGAAATTCCGCCGGCACGGGCAGAGCGGCACCGAGGTATCTGAGCTCTTTCCCAACACGGCGCGGGTCATTGATGATATCGCCGTGATACGCTCCCTGCATACCGATTCCTTCAACCATGACCCGGCGGTGATGTTCATGAATACCGGCAGTGTCAATTTTGGTCGGCCCGCGATGGGTGCCTGGGCCTCCTACGGTCTGGGCACGGAGAACAGCGATTTACCCGCTTTCGTGGTGCTGGCATCGGGTAAGAATATCCAGCCGTTGCTCGACAGCTACTGGGGGTCGGGCTTCCTGCCCTCCAGGCACCAGGGTATCCAGTTTCGTTCCAGTGGTGAGCCCATCCTGTATGTGAAGAATCCCAAGGGTGTCCCGCGCAGTGAGCGCCGCCGTCAGCTTGACCTGCTTGGCTGGATGAATCGTCATCATCACGATGCGGTGGGCGACCCGGAAATTGTCAGCAGGATTGCCCAGTATGAGTTGGCCTACCGGATGCAGGTATCCGTCCCGGAATTAACCGACGTTGCCACCGAGCCTGAATCCGTTCAGCACATGTATGGGGCTGAGCCCGGCAAGGTTTCCTTTGCCAATAACTGCCTGCTTGCCCGCAGGCTTGCGGAGCGAGGTGTGCGTTTTATCCAGCTTTATGACAAGGGTTGGGACTCACACGGCGGTATCGTCAAGGAGCACACAGCGAGGTGCCGCTCGGTGGACCAGGCGATCGCCGCCCTGCTCGAAGACCTCAAGCAGCGGGGCCTTCTTGAGGATACGCTGGTGATCTGGGGAGGGGAATTCGGCCGTACCCCGATGGCCCAGGGGGGAGGCGGCAATTTCGGCCGCGATCATCACCCGCACGGCTTTACCATGTGGATGGCGGGAGGCGGGATCCGACCGGGAATTGTCCACGGTCAGACTGATCCGTATGGCTATTTCGCTGTCGAGGACAAGGTGCACGTGCATGACCTGCATGCGACTGTCCTGCACTGCCTTGGTATCGATCATGAGTCCCTGACCTACCGTCACCAGGGTCGCGATTTCCGCCTGACCGATGAGTTTGGCAGGGTGATCCCGGAGCTTCTTGCCTGATCCGGCCAACTTCTACGCGGGTTTTCGGTGACAACGCCGTCTTCTTCAACGAGTAAATCATCCCTTTCACCATGAAATTTATCCTTACCGTTACATCTCTTTGTTTTCTTTTTTCCGGGTTTGCTAGTGCTGATGTGGTGTTGACTGCTGATGGGTCGCGCTTGGTCGGTAAGGTTCTTGGTGTTGAAAAGGGGGTCGTCAAGTTAAAAACCTTCTATGCGGGAACCCTTAATATTGATCAGGAAAAAATCACTTCATTTACTACTGATGCGGAAGTTTTATTTCGGGTTTCCGGTGGTGAAACGCTTACCGGAAAGCCTGAGGCAGTTGGTGAGAAAGGGATCAGGATTCAATCTGGCGGCGTTTTCCGGGAGGTGGCAATAAAGGCTGTTGAGCGGGTCTTGCCGATTTCCGGGGAGGATCCCGTGAGTGCCCTTGAAAAGTTCAGAAAATCAGAGGTGAAGCGCAAGTGGCATTTTAGTGGCGGGTTTGACCTTCTCGGCAAAAAGGGGAACAGCGAGGACTTCAGCATCGGCGGAAATCTTGAAGCCAAGCTCAAGGGGGAATACGATGTTCTTGCCCTGTCGGCGGAATACGAGAACCGGGAAAAGAACGGCGGCAAGACAGCGGATCGTTCCGGGGGTGGCGCATCCTACGAGGTTTTCCGCAGGGATGCCATCGGCTGGTACGTGCGCTCAGAAATTGAGAGGGATGCCATTACCTCGGTCGA
>CAWVVE010000136.1:0-5977 GCA_963933075.1 uncultured Verrucomicrobiaceae bacterium
GCCTTCGGCTCCTTCGAACACCCGGCTGACATTTTTTTCAATGTAATAACCGAACTCCTGATAAATGTCGTCCAGTAGATCAGGGATGCTTTTACCGAGGGATTTGGCGTAGGCGGCTGTTTCCGCAAAGAGCACAACCGCACCGTTACCGTCTTTGTCGCGGGTGAAGTCACAAGCAAGGTAGCCGTAGCTCTCCTCGCCGCCGAACACGAAGAAGGTGCCGCTGGAGAGTTGAGCGTGGCGGGCATCGGCTACTCCAAGGGCTCGATAGTTACTAAGGATCTCGGGAGGCAGGGAGCGTTCGTATTGTGCGAGTTTTTGTCCGATATACTTGAATCCTGTCAGGGTGTTTACAACATTCACCCCGAACTTGCCTGCGATTGCGCTTTGTAGCTCGGTGGTGACAAATGTCTTGATAACTACGGCATTTTGCAGGTTTGAGGAATTGAGTATTTCCTTCTCGCACAGGATCTTTAGCCTGTAATACAATAGCAGGGAGCCGATCTGGTTGCCGGTGAGTATGGACATTTCTCCTGAGCTGTTCCTGACGGCGACTCCAAGACGGTCGCAATCGGGATCTGTCCCCATTACAATTTCTGCACCTGTTTGCTCTGCAAGGTCTATAGCCATCCTGAGAGAGGAGGCATTTTCCGGGTTGGGCGACTTGACCGTTGGGAAACGTCCGTCCGGAACATCCTGTTCAGGGGTGGTGGTGCACTGGAAGCCAAGTTCACGGAGAAGCAATGGGGCATGTACACCTCCTGTGCCGTGCAGTGCCGTGAAGACAATCCTCAGCGTGTTGTTGTCACGCACGAGTTGAGGTTGAAGGAGAAGGTCCTTAACACGCTCGAGATATTGGTCATCAATGGCGGACGGCACTTCAGTAACTGATCCGCGCTCTTCAGTGGGAAGCGGGTCGTAACTCTCGGAGACAATCGCATTAACCTTGGCGATTATTCCATCGGTGTGTGGTGGGATAATGGCTGCCCCGTCTGCAAAGTTGACTTTATAGCCATTGTCGTGTGATGGATTATGGCTTGCGGTTATCATCACGCCCGCGTGGCAATTCATTTGCCTTATCGCAAAAGACATTACCGGCGTGGCGCGCTGACTGTCGAAAAGGAAGGCTTCAGCTCCCATGTCAGCGGCAATTTTGGTACATAATTCAGCGAAATCCCTTGAGAAATGCCGGGTGTCATGACAGAAGACAATTTTCACACGCCCTGATGAGCCTTCTTTTTCCACCCATTGACTCAGGTAGCTCACCAGGCCCCGTGTCGCACGCGTCACGTTGTAGTCATTCATGGCGTTGGTTCCAACGCATGCAAACCGCGGGCGATCATTTCCAGCTCCATCTGCCTGCTCTGCGCAAGTTACCGTTTTGCCGATGGTGCGACCGCGAAGGCCTCCGGTGCCGAATGCGAGTTGCTTGAAAAAGCGATCATTTAATTCTTCCCAGTTCCCGGATAAGGACAACTCGTTTACCGACTCAAGGTATAGAGGATTGGGGTTTGCCTGAAGGAAATTGCTAATATTGTGTTTGCTGGACTCGAGGAGATGTCCTAATTTCACTGCAGACGTAAGTCTTTCGTTGAGATCTTCCATATTCTGATATTGATATCTGGTAATCTTGGACGAACAAATTACAGCTGCTATACGGTTACGGAAAGGCCTTATTCCTTCCAATACCAATGCCTACCGGATCTTTGACGGATCGGGAGATGGCCGTGAGGGTATATTCATTGATTCCTTTGACGGCCACTGGCTGGTCTCACATCGCGGAGAAGCGCCTGAAGCGGTTTGGTTTGAGGAGCAGAAACCTGAGAGCATATGGGTTAAGGAACTGGAACGGGAAGACAAGGGCGTGCCACGATGTGTAAAAGGAAATCCAGAGAAACCCCTGTTTTCCATCATGGAGAATGGCGTGGCCTTCGAGATTGATTTTTCCGCAGGTTACTCTCAGGGGTTATTTTTGGACCAGAGGGACAACAGGATTGAGGTTGCGCGGCGTGCTCCAGGGAAAAGAATCCTTAATTGTTTTGCTTATACCTGCGGGTTTTCTGTTGCTGCGGCAGTTGCTGGTGCGCAGTCGACCACCAGTATTGACTTATCAAGGTCATACCTTGAGTGGGGGAAGCGAAACTTTGCAAGCAATGGCATCGGGGTGCCATCCCAGGAACATTATTTTTGCCGTGGCGATGTGTTTGAATGGCTGAATCAATTTATCAGGAAAAAGCGTCAATTTGATGGCGTGATACTTGATCCGCCATCTTTCTCACGAGGCAAGAAGGGAGGGGTTTTCAGCATAGAGAAAGATTATCCAAGGCTGGTGAGCACTGCTGCGCGACTGGTTTCAGGTAGAGGATGGCTTCTTGCGTGTTGCAATCATCATGGAGTGACGCCAACGAGGTTCAGGAACCTTGTCAATGAGGGGATGCTGGGCAGCGGCAGGAATGTTGTTTCTGGGGAATCCCGCCAGATGCCGCCGGATTTCATTGGCGAGCAGTATCTCAAGAGCATATTTGTTGAAATCAGCTGAGGAGTGACCGCCGAGATCGAGGTTTTTTTGCATTTGCCTTATGAAGGGCTTATCGATTGCCTAATTCATGCGAATCCTTCGCCACGACCAGAAAAACTTTAAGAAGCGTTCGACGGAACTCTTTTCCCGGCGGGCTGAAGCCACCGGACAGGTTAGAAAGCTTGTTGCCAGCATTATCGATAAGGTCGAGAAGGGGGGAGACCGGGCGGTTCTCGCTTTAACCCGCAGGTTTGACAAGGCGAAACTGGATGCGTGTTCATTTCGCGTTAGCAAGCGGGAGTTGCGCAATGCAAGGGTCAATCTGTCACCACAAAACCGCGAGGCGATTGCTGCCTGCCGCAAAAATGTGTCCGATTTCGCAAGGAGGAGCCTTCGGAAGGACTGGATGATGCGCAACACTCAAGGAGTGAAGGTGGGAGAGGTCTTCCAACCCTTCGGCAGGGTTGGGATCTATGTTCCTGGGGGCACAGCTCCGCTTGTTTCCACATGCCTGATGACTGTTGCCATTGCGAGTGTTGCAGGCGTCAGGGAGATTGCCGTATGCACTCCCCCTGATGTGGACGGGGTAATTAACCCGAATTTGCTTTATGCGCTTGAGATTGCCGGTGCAACTGAGATTTACAAGGTTGGTGGAGCTCAGGCTATTGCCGCATTGGGATGTGGAACTGAGAGCATTGCCCCCGTGGATAAAGTTTTTGGCCCAGGCAATTCATTTGTTGTTGAGGCTAAGCGGCAGATGTTTGGCAGGGTTTCAATCGATCTTCTCCCCGGTCCCAGCGAGGTCCTTGTCATTGCTGATGCAAGTGCACGGGCTGACTGGATAGCATCAGATTTACTTGCCCAGGCCGAGCATGGTGGGGATAGCCAGGTGGTGTTGTTGTCGAGTTCCTCGAAACTCCTGGAACGGGTGAAGCTGGAGTTGAAGAGACAAGCAAGGACCTTGTCCCGACAGGAGCAGATCAGGAAGGTGCTGGAGTCCGGGACAACATTGGTGCTGGTGAAGTCCCTCGGGCAGGCCATTAAGCTGGCAAATGATTTTGCTGCCGAGCACGTGTCGCTGGTTGTAAAGAATGAGAAGAAGATCCTCCCGGAAATTCGTACTGCCGGAGCCATTTTCGTTGGTTCATATTCACCCGTGGCGCTTGGCGATTTCCTCGCAGGCCCGAGCCATACGTTGCCCACCGGTGGAGCCGGCAAGTCATTCTCCGGGCTTACGGCGGAGATGTTTCAGCGCAGGACCAGTATTATTATGGCCGGGGAGCAGTCGATGAAGAGATCGGCGGCTGTTGTTGAGGCTTTTGCCGATATCGAGGGGCTTGATGCCCATGGGCGATCAGCAAGGCTCAGGGTTGAGGGCTAGAGAGTTTTTTCTCGAAATCGATCTCAGTCTTTTCCATTTCATCGGATGTTGCTGCCCAATCCGAGTAATGCTTCTCGATTTTTAGCGAGATTTCTTTGTGCTCTGAGGAGGATTTGATTGCGCTGTCTTTATCTTTGAAGAATTCCGGATTTCTCATATTGATTTCGATTTGGCATTTTTGTTCCTCCAGTTCAGCGATCTGTTGTTCTATTTCCTCCAGCCTTTCCTGAATAGGTTTAAGCGCGTCCGCTTTTCGCTGGCGGATTTGCCCCTCGATTTTCCTTTGCTCCTTGCGACTTGAAGATGAATGCGGGGGCTTCCTTTCTTCCTTCTGGGGTTTCCCCTTAACGGGTGAGGAGTCTTGCCCTGAGGAGAGCTCCTGGTTTTTCTTGTCGATGAAATCGGAGAGATTTCCAAGGAATATTCGAGGTGTTTTGTTTGTCGGGTAGAATTCAATGACCCGGTCTGTAATGGGGTCAAGGAAGTCGCGGTTGTGTGAAACGATAACACAACTTCCCTGGTAAGCCTTCAGCGCCTCCTGGAGTATCTGTTGGGACTGCATGTCCAGATGGTTTGTTGGTTCATCGAGTATGAGGAAATTTGCTGGTCGAAGGAGCATCTTTGCCAGAGAAAGGCGGCTCCGTTCTCCTCCAGAGAGCACTGAGACCTGCTTGAAGACGTCATCACCGCGAAATAAGAAGCAGCCCAGCAGGCTGCGGAGATTTCCTGATACCTCGCGGGCGGCGCTGTCCTCAACCGTCTGTAAAACGGTTTTTGAGGAGTCGAGTTTCTCGGCATGGTCCTGTGCAAAGTGAGAGACACTGACCTTATACCCGGTTTTTCGCTCACCGGAACTGAGAGGATCTGCTCCGGAAAGTATTCTCGAGAAGGTTGACTTGCCGGCTCCATTAGCTCCGACCACGGCAATTTTCTCTCCCCGTTCAATTCTTAGATCGAATTGCTCAAAAACAACATGTTGTTCATAGGCACGCTTTGCCGCGGTGAGTTCAATGACAACCTGGCCGGAGCGCTCCGGCTGGGGGAATCGCAATTTAATGGACTTGTCAGGCGATGGAGCCAGTTCGATCCGCTCCATCCTGTCCAGTTGCTTGAGGCGACTCTGTGCCTGTGATGCGCGTCGTGCCTTAGCCCGGAAGCGGTTAATGAACTGTTCGGCTTTGGTGATTTCCCGCTGCTGATTCTCGTATGCCCTCTGCAGTTGTTCCCGGAGGATCTTGCTCTGTTCAAGATAGTGGGAGTAGTTGCCGGGAAACTCATTTACCTGTCCCGACTCGAAAGCCAGTGTGCGCTTGACGATTGCATCGAGGAAGGCCCGGTCATGTGAAATGAGAATGACGGCCCCGCTGTAATGCTGGATGTAATTTTCAAGCCAGAGCTGTGAATCGATGTCGAGATGGTTGGTGGGTTCGTCAAGAAGAAGAACCGAGGGTTCGCTGAGTAGCAACTTTGCAAGCGCGATACGCATCTGCCAGCCGCCGGAGAATTCGCCCACATCACGTTCCATGTCGGAATGCTTGAACCCGAGCCCGACCAGCACCTTTTCGATTCGGGGCTTCATCTTGTCGACTTCAAGTTTATCGAGTTGTAACTGGAGTTCACCGTAGACGTCCAGGGCGTCGGCATATTCAGGGCTTGCTGGATCGAGTTCACCGAGTTGGGCGCTCGCAGCCTCTATCTTTTCCTGAATGGAAACAGTGTCTCCAAAAGCTGTTTTGGTTTCAGTGAACAGTGTATGCCCGTCCGCCCTTATGCCTTCCTGGGGAAGATACCCGACCTCAATATATTTTGCCTTATTTACGGTTCCCGTGTCAGGCGACATTTGATCGGCGATGATCTTCATCAGGGTTGATTTTCCTGACCCGTTAGGGCCGGCAAAGCAGATCCTGTCCTTGGCGCTCACGGTGAACGAGAGGTCCCTGTAAAGAGTTCGTCCCAAAAACTGGACGGTTAACTTGTCGACTGATAGCACGTGATAAAATTAGTTGTGTTCGCCGGCTCTTCAAGCCGGCTCGCGTGGGGTTTAATGATTATTAAAGTTGAGCTGGCACGGCATTGGG
>CAWVVE010000137.1:0-5943 GCA_963933075.1 uncultured Verrucomicrobiaceae bacterium
CAGCAAGTCATCAACTCCTCCACCCAGGAGATCGCTTAATCCCGCGGAGAGTTCCGGGTCAACAACCGAAATCACATAAGGCTTCTTCCCGCCAAGGGATTCCAGCCAGGATACGAACTCTTCAGTGGATTCCTGATAAAGCTCTGAGTCGAATACCACCCCGGTGAAGGTTGTGGCATGAATCAGTTCCTTTGCCTCCGCCGGAGTTGAGCAAACTGAAGCATGATAGCCTAGCTCACCCGCTATAGCGGAGAGGTAATCCCTTTGACGGCCGTCCCATTCAACGATCAGCAAGCGGGGAACTGCTATCTCTGCACCTTCCTGTATTGATTCGGAGAGTTTTCCCCGATTTCCAGACTCTTGGTTAATCACAATTTTTAAAAAGAAAGGAGCGAAACTTGGGGTTTTGCCGACGAAAGCTCATAAGTATAGTCCCAATGCGCCGGAAATTTGCAAATTTTTGCTTATTTTTGTGTTAATTTTAATATATCCGCGAACTGTTCAGCTTTCTCCCCCTCAGTCTTTAATACAGAGCCTCTTGCATTGCCCGCCCCCTTGCTCACGGGTAATCTACCACCCTGCATTCATGATTACCCGCGAAACGATAGCGCTCACGCTGGAAAACATTGCCCTCCTACTCGAACTCAAGGGTGAAAATCCCTTCAAGGTAAGAGCGTATCGCACCGGCGCGGAAATCGTTTCAACCTTTGCCGGCGACATTGTCCAAAAAGCCAGGGATAATGATCTGGGTGACACCAAGGGGATTGGCAAGGCTCTCGCCGAGAAACTCAATGAGCTTGCCACTACCGGGCAACTTTCCTACTACGAAAAACTGCGTGGCGAATTTCCTGCAACAATCTTTGATCTTTTCGAGATTACAGGACTTGGCCCAAAAAAAATCAAGGCGCTCTACGATAAGCTCAACATCATCTCAATTGCTGGTCTAGAACAAGCCTGTGAATCAGGTGACGTCACAAAATTACCGGGATTCGGAGCCAAATCCTGCAGCAAAATTCTCGCTGCCATTGAATTTCGGCAGCAACATGCCAACAAATTCCGGTTCGGAGATGTTGCTGATAGCGCCGAAAGTATACTCTGCTCCCTGAGGGATCAGCCAAGCACCATAAAGGCTGCCATTGCAGGTAGTTACCGGCGCCGCAAGGAAGTGCTTCATGATCTCGACTTTATTGTTTCCACGGAAGATCCCGAAGCGATCATGTCATTCTTCGTGGGTATGCCTGAGGTTTCCAGCATCAGCGTGCAGGGATCGACAAAGTCAACGGTATTGCTGGATTCCGGCCTGCAGTGCGACCTGCGCACGGTATCAGCTGAGCAATACCCGTTCGCATTGAACTACTTCACCGGCAGCAAGGAACATAATATCGCAATGCGCTCCCGGGCATTAAAACTTGGTTACACGCTTAATGAATACCGGCTAACACCGGCCGGCGACAAAGAACCACCACCACTGCCCCGCACGACCATAAAAACCGAGGAAGACCTCTACGCTGCCCTGTCGATGGACTTCATTCCCCCGGTATTACGCGAAAATACCGGTGAGCTTGAAGTCGCTGAGAAGAGGGAGTTGCCCACGCTCGTAGAGTTCAAGGACCTGCGGGGAACATTTCACAACCACACGACGGCAAGTGACGGCAAATGCACGCTGCAGGAAATGGCTGCCGCTGCCAGGGATCTTGGCCTGCAGTATCTTGGAATTTCCGATCATTCGCGAAGTTCTTTCCAGGCCAACGGCCTTGATTCAGAACAACTGCTGGCCCAGGTCGGGGATATCAGGAAATTGAATGAAAGTTTTGACGATAAATTCAAACTTTTTGCCGGGGTTGAATGTGATATCCTCAAGGATGGCTCACTGGATTACCCGGATGAGATTCTCAGCCAACTCGATTACGTTGTGGCATCAGTACACAATGCCTTTACCCTGCCGGAAGATAAAATGACTGCGCGTATCATTCGTGCCGTTGAAAACCCGAACATCACCATGCTCGGCCATATCACCGGGCGACTGCTGTTGACACGTAAACCCTACGCTGTTGATGTTCCCAAGGTTATAGATGCCTGCGCAACCAACCTGACGATCATTGAGATTAACGCCAACCCCAAGCGTCTTGATATGGACTGGAGATGGTGGAAACACGCCAAAGAGAAAGGGGTTAAATGCTCAATCAATCCTGATGCACATCATACATCACAGCTTCAATATCTTAAATATGGAGTCAACATTGCCCAGAAGGGGTGGCTTACTTCCAACGACGTCATAAACTGCCTGTCTCTTAAGGAAGTCGAAAAGCTGCTCAACGCATAATCTTAACCAACCTGGAATTTTGGAGGATCCCTACATCACTATACTCATCTGCATGGCAGGATCCTACATGGTGGGATCTCTCCCGTTTGGGTTCTGGATTGCAAGGATGCGCGGTATTGATATCCGGGAACACGGCAGCGGAAACATTGGAGCGACGAACATCTTCCGTGTCCTGGGGGCACCAACAGGAATCATGGTTTTCCTGCTCGATATAATGAAAGGCTTCACTCCTGTCGCCATCGGGAAATCGATAATCGAGGGCAAGGTTATCCAGCCCGGGCTTATCGAGCCCGCAGGCAACCATCAACTCATCAGCACAGCCTGCGTGTTGTTTGCCCTTGCGGCTGTTATTGGACACAACTACACCTTCTGGCTTGGCTTCAAGGGCGGCAAAGGCATTGCTACATCAGCAGGTGTCATGCTGGCTTTCATTCCCTGGGTCTTTACCGGCTCACTCATCATTTGGGTTCTTGTATTCTCACTTTCCCGCTACGTTGCCCTGGCCTCCATGGCTGCAGCGCTGGCTATTCCCCTGCAAATATTCATCCTTGCAATGATTGATGGCGTACCTGTAAGCATACCAAAGCTCTGCTTTGGTATCTTTGCCGCCATCATGGCAATATGGAGGCATCGCTCCAATATCCGTCGGCTCATGGCAGGCAGGGAATTGCGCTTCGAGCGAAAAAAAACATTGAAAAAAAATCCTGAGATAATGACAACCGCCTCGGTAATTGGTGCCGGCAGCTGGGGCACGGCACTGGCCACTGTACTCGCACAGCGTGGCATTGAGGTAAAGCTGTGGTGCCGGGCTCCTGAGCAGGCAGCACAAATGGCCGCCTCACGTGAAAATCGTCGCTACCTCCCAGGGGTAACACTGGGTGAATTAATCACCCCGACTGCCGATCTGAGGGCCACCGTACAATCCGGGGTGATTCTCTGCGTGATACCTTCCGCCGCCATGGCCGATCTCGCCGACTCCCTGGCAAAGGCTGAGGTCCCGCAGGACTCCATTCTTGTCTCGTGTACCAAGGGTCTCGAACGCGGTACCGGGCGGCGTATGACCGAAATCCTATCCGCCGCACTCCCCGACAATCCCATCGCTGTGCTCAGTGGCCCCAACCACGCAGAAGAGGTCGGCCGACAACTTGCAACAGCAGCCGTGATCGGTTGCAATGACCAGGATATCGCCCTGCGCCTGCAGGAAATTTTCACTCTTCCCTGGTTTCGAACCTATACCAGCGAAGACGTCGCAGGAATTGAACTGGGAGGCGCAACCAAGAATGTCTATGCCATTTGCGCCGGTATCTCCGAGGGACTTGGGCTTGGTGACAACGCAAAAGCCGCACTTGTCACTCGCGGTCTTGCCGAGATGATCCGCCTGGGCACTAATCTCGGAGGGGCTCCCGAAACATTCCAGGGCCTTTCAGGTGTTGGTGACCTAATGGTTACCTGCTACAGCGCACACAGCCGGAATAACCAGGTTGGAAAAATGTTGGGCGAGGGAAAAAACATTGATGCGGTTCTCGGCTCAATGACAATGGTCGCGGAAGGAGTTCCAAACACTCTTTCATTTTATGAGGCCGCCCGGCGTGCCGGTATCAATACACCGATCATTGATCAGGCATACGCCGTGATCAGTGGCCATAAGAGCCCCGACATCGCCCTGAACGAATTATTGAACCGAAATCCCCGCCCGGAAACAGACTCCTAACGGCACGTTGCAAACCGCTCATCAAGGGCTTAACTTTCAAATGAAGGCTTTTATATCAAGCGAACCTTTAAACACAAGGGCACCTCGCCAATGACTCATTCCTAAGCCTTTATCACCAACCCTGATTGTAAATGAGCGACCCTACACCTGTCGATCTCTCGGACCTCCAACTTATGCCGGACTGGCTTAAAAAGGCACCGGGAAAAGAAAAATCAGATAGCGGTAAGCCCATCAAGCGCAAGGATCATGCCTTCGAAGGGCCCGGCGATGACAGAAAGAAAAGTGGCAAGGGGGGAAGAAAAAACCGGGATAATTTCGAACCAAGGGGTAAGGGAAGCAGTCACAATCGTCGACAATTTGATGACAGGAACAAGGGGGGGAGGCGAAGCGACACCGGCAACCGCAAGCGACATGACAACGAACCTAGGGGAGGCAAGCCCCATGATTCCCGTAACCGGCGTAACGATCGGCACACACCTCCCCCAAGCCCTGAGGGAATCAGTGCCACGCTGCAACCCGGACAACTAAGTATCGAGCAGTTAGTAGAGCAGATCAGAAAAACAGCACGCGCTTACTCCGTTTTCGACATTGCACGTTTGGTTCTGGCAGCAAGGGACCGCTATTCAATTGTCTTTAAACGCGATAATGAAAATTCACCGGAATTGTTCGTATGTGCTGCCGATCAATCTGCATGGCTTAGCTACCCGGAAGCACTCACCAACCTGCTGAGCACTTCCTCATTTTCTGACTACTATGAAGAGGAAAAGGTCCAGGGGGAAATGCCCAAGGGAAACTACAACTCCATCGCCATCTGTGGCATCAGTGGCCAACTCATCGGTCCTCCAAATCATCATTCATACCAAAGCATCATTGCAAAACTTCACCGGCAGAGATTTTCGAACATGCCGATCGGCAAATACAAGAACAGCATCCGGGTTGAACACGATGAGGAAACCATTGAACGCTGGAAGAACGAACAAAGCATTGAGTATCACTACACCTACCTGAAGACGGCCGATGGTGAAACTTCCATGAAGTTTGAAAGCCGTGAAGATGCAGAAAAACACTTCATCCAGGAGCATTCCGAAGATCTCATTAAGCGGACGGATGAAGCTCTTGTCATCGGGGACATCTCGGCAAAGAATCTCTCGCCCGGGCTGCTGACCCTTCTGCGCCAGGTGGCCAGCAATGCACAGAAGCATCCTGTCAGCCTTGTGCAGCCCCTATGTGGCATGCTGGGAGCCGCAGGGCTGAAGTTTTTTAAACGCGGGAAAAAAATATTTACCTCTGTTACCCGGCCAAAACCGCTCTCTGATGACAGCACCTTGTCCAAGCCCATACTGGCGATTGTCAATCATATCCGGCAAAGGAAGAAAGCCAGTATCAAGTCCATCCTTGGAGATCTGGCTCCAGCTCCGGTCATCGAGGATGAGGCACAAGCAACAACAGCTGAAGCCTGCAATGAACCGGTCGTTGAAACCGTTGCTGAATCCCCCCCGCAGGAAAATCAAGAACACGCCGAACCCGAACCGGCCCAAAAGAAAAACAAAGGCAAGGAAAATACGGGGAAAGCTCCCCGCGGAGAAGAATCCCCCGCACCTAAACCCCCGGAACTGACAGCGGAACAAATCGCTGTAATGAAAGACCTCCACTGGTTACTCAGTGAAGGTGCCGTGATCGCCTTTGGGGACGGACATATTGAACTGGCGACACCCCGGGTTCCGGGGAACAACATAAAGGCGGACAAGCAATCACCTAAGCAATCACCTAAGCAATCACCTAAGCAATCACCTAAGCAATCACCTAAGCCAGAGCCTAAGCAATCACCTAAGCCAGAGCCAGAGCCAGAGCCTAAGCCAGAGCCTAAGCCAGAGCCTAAGCCAGAGCCTAAGCCAGAGCCTAAGCCAGA
>CAWVVE010000138.1:0-5863 GCA_963933075.1 uncultured Verrucomicrobiaceae bacterium
TCGGCTTCGGCTCAGGCTTCGGCTTCGGCTTCGGCTCAGGCTTCGGCTCAGGCTTCGTGCGTGCCGGAACGGCAGTAGGGTCAGCCGTTTGTTCAGGATTCACTTTTTTGCTTACAGTTTTCAGGGGATTAAGCAATGCAAGTGTATCGCATGAGCATAGGCAGATTGAAATCATGCCCACTGCGGCGGCAATGAGTATTTTCAAGGAATTCATTCGTTTCATTTTGCTTACCAAGCTAAAGCCCCCGGTATGTTGAAGGTCAAGAAATTTGCAACACTGATAGCGGCGAGCGGTCAGATTATTCTCCACGGAACTGGTTAATAAACAGGAAAGACATCGCTCCCATTGCCAGTGCTGTTTGGCCCACATCCCTCATTACTACCTGTATTGGATGCAGATAACATCCAAGGTTCCAGGCCGCAGCCACCAGCAGGGCTGTGCCGATTACGAAGACGCCCAGCGGCGAGACTGACGAGGACCCTCCTTCACGCAGTTCCTTGGCGAGGTTAATATACCGATTGGCGACAAGGGCAAAAATAATGATCGTGAAGATGCCCAGTTGCCCGGATATTTGCGGCACCAGTCCTGCTGCCGCGTCGTAGAGGCCGTGTGCAAAGATCACCACGATAAAGGTTGCGAGGCATCCCTCCCAGCGGGTTCTTGGCCAGCGAACAAAGTGGAAGAGGGCAAGCCCCGCGATGCCTGTAAGTGCGGCGTGGAAAAAATTTGCCGTTAGGAACCGGGGAAACACCCCCCCCTCAGATCCCGGGTTGATATAGATCAGGTTTTCTGCTGCCGCGAAACCCAGGCCCACGCATGCGGCAGTGGCGAGGGCTTCCATCGGCGATTTCCGTTTTCGCAATACCGGCAGGAAAGGGACAAGGACAAGTAGCTTTACGGATTCCTCACGCAGGCCGATTCCGCATATGCAATAGATAAGGTCATTGGCAAAGTCACCGTTGAAATTAAAACCCAGGACGTGTTCCTGCCACGTAAGTATTCCGAGGACAGCGAATGTTGAGAGGAACCCTCCGGCGAAGCCCAGGATATAGAGCAATCCGCGCAAGCGCCAAGCCTCTCCCAGCTTGCCGAGGTTGGCGATGATTATCAGCCATAGTGTGGCGGCAAATGCCGTTACCAGTAGCCAGGGAGCTGAGTTGTTCTTTATGATGCGCAGACCGTGCCATGATATCAGCGTCATCCACTTGCCGAGAAACAGGGTAATGTCTGTGAATTGTTGATCATTGAGTGCATTGCGATAACCCGGATCGTCAAATCGCAGAGCCAGTGAATCGGTCCGCTTTAGGGCCAGGAGCATTCTCATGATGCCTGCTTTGGCATAATCGGATTGAGGGAAAGAAGTTACTTCCCGCTCAAAGTAGAGCAGTGCTTGGGCTAGCTCTTTATCACGGCTGAGGATGTCGGCGTGGAATTCATTGGCAAAGCGCAGAGCCTGTGCGCTCTCGGCAATGCTTTTCAGCACCGTGCGGGACTCGTGCCGGTTTTTCCCGTCAGTTTTGTGCAGGGCGGATGAGTAATTACTGAAGAGATTGAGTGCCTTCGGCGACAGGATATTCTGCGGGATACCCAGCTGCATAGCGAGTGGATACAGTCCGGCACGGGTGGCTTTAGCGAGATTTTCCGGGGTGTATTTCCGGCTTGCACTAATGCTAACGAGCTGCAGCAGCTTGCCAATATCCCCTTTGTTCAGGGGGATGTTGTGAATGTCATCGGTTAACCAGGGGCAGGATGTTCGGATTGCGGTGATAAGATCATCTGGTTGAGGAGTATGGTTGCGCAGCTTTGACACCAGGAAACCGCTGAGGATTCCAAGAGCGCCGATCAGTAATGCACCGCGCAACAGGAAGTTGCGATCACGCGAAAGGGTGATGAGGCTTTGTTTAAATCCCGCCATGCTGGCGCAAAGGGTAGTCTGGACCTGGGAAGGGGGCAATCAAGAGGGTTGGAAGCTTACTCTGGAACCTATAAAGGACCTCAGGATGGACGTGTTCGGTCACATTATTGACCAAGGGAGATGAGGTATTGGTAAATGGCTTCAAACTGTTTTTTTGCGTCGCCTTCATAATGCTGCGCCAGTGCTGTCTTGCCTTCGGTTGCATATGCAGGCATGATCGTGCCGGGCCATTGTCGGATTGGGGAGCTCATCCATAGGTGGAAATATTCATTGCGCAAACGGGGGCCGGCATCCTTGAAATTGGGTCCTTCCCCCTCAAACACGGCAAACGCGGCTTTCTCATCAACCGCATGGCAGGCAGCGCAGGAAAAGCCGGTAATACCCGTCAGCGTCGCCCCGGTTTTTATTTTTTCAGGATCAGCGGGAGCCGGTTTCGCGGACTGGTGTGGCAGACCGGCAGCGTGGCTGAAACCGATTGATAGGTCGGTAGCACGCCTGGAGAATGCGGGCATGCGGGCTTTCAGCCAGTGGCGGGTTTTGGGCTGGATTTGGCCGGCCAGGAGACGGGCTCGCCATTCCGGGCGGAGTTTGAAACCAAGGTGGTCTAGAGGTGGGATTAAATCTTTATGTGCGCCGGGTTTCTCATCGTCCACAGGAGGATCAGGTGGCTTCAGGTGAACAATCTCCTGCTGGAATTTCTTGCGGTAGGACTGCTGGCCATTCCGGTCGTGGCAGGCAGCACAGCGCAGGGAAACAAACTGCTGCCGGGCAGACTCGGCGGGAACGTGATATGGCTTCCCTTGTGAGTTTAGAGCAGCCGTGATGGCTTGCTGCTCAGTTTCGGAGAGCATATAGCTGGCCGTTTTGCAGTTGGCGGATTTAATGCTCGCCAGATTACTTGGCGGTGGCATTTCTGTTTCCATGTTGCCTGCTGCATGGCAATTGAGGCAACCGCTCTGTGTAAGGAGAAGCTTACCGCGTTTCGCGTCGCCTTGATTAAGCACCGGCAATTTGGCTTTTGAAAGAGAGCGCAGGAAGCTTTCCAGGGCCCTGCTTTCCTTGTCGGTGAATTTGAAATCCGGCATGCGCGCGGCATCATGGTGTTTTGCCGGGTTGCGCAGGTACCCGGCAAGGGCGGATTGCCGGTATTTTGTTGTCACTTCTCCCAGGCCGATACGTCCTTTACGGCCTTTTGCGTCAAGGGTGTGGCAGCCTATACAGCCCTGCTGGTAAAAAATATGCCCGCCGCTTAGAATGTCCTGCGCGGCATCTGTTGCGGGTATTGTTTTTTGAGGTGGAGCAAGAAAGTGCGCGATGTCAGCCGCTTTCTGCGCGGCATCATTTCCTGAAAACAGTTTCGGCATGTGTGTCCCGGGTCGGTATGCGGCAGGATTCGTGATCCAGTTGGCAAGCCATGAGGTTTTTAGGCGCTTGGCTATATCCTCCAGCAAGGGTGCCTGAGACTTGTGATTGTCAGCGTGGCAGTTCTGACATCCGTGTGCCTTGATTAAGCGGTGTCCCGTCTGCAACTCAACGTTTCTGTTCAGGAGACCAAAGGTCTTTTCATGGCTGAAGGCTGATGCCGGGACCGGCTCCCTGCCAAAATCACGACCTTCCCAGAATAGCCGCAACCGGGCACTGCCTTTCTCCGGGCTTTGGTATTTGATTTTTATGTCATGTTTGCCACTGCTCAGGCGCTTGCGTTCAGAGGGAATGCCAATCTCCACACATAATACTTCACCATCCACAGTCAGTGTTGCTTGTCCTGTGCCCTCCAGGGTGAAGATCAACCTGGAGCGTGCCTCGAGATCGAGCGCGCCATGCCAAAGGGCCTCAAATTCCCCAGGGGCAGTAAATGCTGATGCTGCTTGGCCTTCCGGGACATACAAGGCCACCTGGTTGGCAATACGCGCATGGGTATCTCCGAATTGCAGGATTACTCCCTGTCCAGCCAAAGCGGTGTTGACGCATAGCGCAATGAGCGTTGTGCGGAGCGGAAATTTAATCACCATGGGTTGGTTGGTTTCATTATCTGCGGGAAAAGCTGGTCACGGAAGAGCAAATCCAGGCTGGCAAGAGTATCTCGATCCGCTTCTTAACACGATGTCCTGTTGCAGGATGTTGGCAGGGCTTCCGCACCTTAAGGGCAACCGTCAAATTCGTCATTTTATCGCTGCCTTGTTTGCGAATAATAAAGGCGCAGGCCCTCGGTGACACCATCTGCGTATTCGCGAATGAGGCTCTTTCGCATTGCCCCGGCGATTTCCCTTTTTCCTTGGTAGTCACCTGCCGCGATCCTTTCATAGATCCCGTGATTGTTCATGACATAGGGTTCAAGAAAAACCACCGGGCAATGATACACACGGTTGGCGAGCAGGTTCCGGGCATAGATATAAGGGTTACTGGAGACCGCTTGCTTGGCATTGTTCGTTGTGTAGACATAAGGCGGCAACCCGGTCTCCTTGGCCATTGCCCGGGCAACGGCAAGGCTTAAGGCTAACTCCTCGTCGTGCGTGCGTTGCAACAGTCGTTTTAAAAGGTGGAAGCGGTTATCTTCCAGGCGCATTTCCCCTGCACTGTAGGTGCCGTTAATGAGCAGGTGAAGATGATTGCGCGAGACCATGATAGGGTTGCCTGGATTTCCCCATTTCTCGGCATTGAAGTGAAGGCAAAGCACAATGTCTGGCTGAATATCAGTGTTGATGATCTGTGCCCGGCGACGAATCTCGTGAGCCCTGTAGAAGAGCATTTCGCTTTGCTTGCGCAGAGGGGCACCCAGTGGATCTTTGCCACGGCTTTTTAATACCTGTATCGCGAGGGGTTCAAATTCAGCCGGGCGCAGCCTTGTAACCGGGGCAAGCTTGTCACGGATAAGCCAGACCTTGGCGCCGAGTTCCTCGAGTTTCTCCTTAAGCACCTTTGCAGTGGCCAGTGTCAGCTCGCCCTCCTTTACCTCATGCCCCCCGGGGCTGCCCTTATACCAACGTTCTTCGATCTTGGCCCATTTACCTCCTATATGTCCCGGGTCAATCGCAATGCGCAATCCGTAAAGAGGTTCTTTGTGAAGGCGAGCCGTTACAGGGAGTTCGCTGGCGGCTCTCCAGTAACGGGGTGGTTTTTCCAGCGAGTCCGGCTTGGCGAAATACAGCCTGATGCGCCCGCTGCCGCTACTGCGTATATCGGCATAATCCTCATCGAGGCTGATTACCGAACGCCATGCCTCGCCCTGCGAGTAGATCTCCTTCAACTGTGCAATAAAAATGTCCCGGGGAATAGTTTTCTGGTAGTCTTCCAGCTCTGACCAGTCCGGTTGCATTGCCAATACACTGAGGCCGGGACGAAGGGCAAGTTGCGCCGGGTTAAGTTCCTTCCTGTCGCCACCTTTTCCTATCCATAACAGGGCGGCCACCAGCAATACGATAGAGAGTGGCAGCCATAGAAGGGCCTGATGTTTCATCAAAGATAACATATCACCTTAATACAGGGTTGAGACTGACAATTTTAGCTCTAGCGTTGAATCTTGGACCCTTTACCAGAACCATCCTGCTTGAGGCTGCTCTTTTTGGGCGATATTGTCGGTGAACCCGGCCGCAAGGCTGTGGCCGCAATACTTCCCCGGTTGCGAGAGGAGCGGGGTGTTGATTTTATTGTGGTCAATGGAGAAAATTCAGCTGGCGGTCGCGGCATTACCCCGAAGATTGCTATTGGCTTGTTGCGTGCCGGCGCCGCAGTGATAACCACCGGCGATCATATATGGGATCAGAAGGAGATTATTGATTACCTGCCCACCGAGCCGCGCTTGTTGCGTCCTCTTAATTATCCCCCGGGGACGCCCGGGCAGGGCAGCGTGCTGCTGGAAACCGGCAAGGGCAAGGTGGCCGTCATCAATGCCCAGGGGCGTACTTTTATGCAACCGCCGCTAGAGAATCCCCTGCGTGCAGTTGATA
>CAWVVE010000139.1:0-5858 GCA_963933075.1 uncultured Verrucomicrobiaceae bacterium
ATTGCGTTTGTCCGCGCAGTTTCCTGAGGTCATTGGCGAGGATGGAATTGGGCTGTGGTTTAAGGATTGAGCCGGCAGTCACGATTGCTGAACGTGCATAGGCAGCCTGCCCTCCCGATAGGCAGGCATGCACATAAGGCTGTACCAGGTTGTAGAAGAGATGCCCACCGGCCTTGCTGCCGAAGCGCTGCATGGCCAGCCTGTAATCTTGCGCGGCTACTTTCCATTTTCCTGAGTGTTGTTTTTCCAGGATTGCGTCTGCCGCGACAGCGATACCAAGGTCGAATCGTTTTGACCTGTTCTCAGCGACAATCTGTTTGCCAATTCTTTCCGCTGCCGCGTCTTCGCCGCGCTTGCGCAGCACCCGCAGGAGTGCCAGTTGCCCCTTTGCCTTCATTTCACGTTCACCGTTGAAATTGGCGATCCATCTCTGCCAGAACAGGCTGGCTGCAGCAAGGTCTGGCTTCCTGTTCTCGAGCCATTCTGCTTCCAGGTCCCAGGGCTCGAATGCCCTGGGCATGGTGGCTGCTGCGGCATGGAGAATTTCCGGATAGGATGGATTATTGCTGTTGAGTGCCGCCCAGGCAAGGATCAGGCGTCCCCGGGCGACCGCCGGGCTGTCTCCTTCTGACTTGATTGAGTATTCCATCTGCTGGTCGCTGAATGGTCGCCAGGTCTGGGGGTCAAATGCCAGTCCTACCGGGTAGTTTTCACCCTGCCAGCGTGCGGCATCCAGTGTCCACTGCCCTTGGCCAGTCAGGAAGCCGACCCAGGCATGGTCGCCGGATCGTCCCTGTCCCATGAATAGAACCGTTGGGATGCCCATGGATTTCCCGGCGTGTGCCACGAAGTATGCCTGGTCCATGCAGATACCGCCCTTCTTGCTGCCAATCTCAATCAGTCGGTAGGCGCCATGCGGCCAGGTGTAGTTTTCATTCTGGATACGCGCATGGTCATAGGGGACAACACGGTAGAGCTGTTCGAGTTTACTTGCGGAGCGCAGTTCGATTTGCTGGACATAGGCCAGTTCCCGCAATTCGACGGGGGTATCGACAGTAAAGGTCAATTCACGCACCGAAAGCCGCCGTGGATCCATCACCAGCCGGTTATTGCGCATGGCATTAACCATGAAGGCAAACCGCCCGGCAACATTCTCATCCCCTTTTGGTATATTTTCCCCAGCCACCCTGGGGTGCGGCCAGAAGGACGGGAACGGCTGGTCCCAGACGAGGGCAAAGGCGACCGCCAGTTTGCTGAACTTGTCAAGATCTTCGGGATGCTGTTTCTCGATCTCACAAAGCACCCTCAAGACCCCGGCAGGATGATCGCGGCAACTCATTGAGGATACCACCAGCGCAGGCAGTCCCCGCCGCGAGGAGAGCGAGCGGAACGCGGTAAAGTTCTCCGGCTTGGAGAAGAAGGCGTCGGATGCAAAATCTGGAGGAAAGAGCCTGACCCATGCCAGGTGCTTGAGCCAGCCAAGGAAGTGTTCATTGGCGAGCACCCGGCCAAGCCCGTGTTGCTGTTGTGCCGACTGCAGGGTTACCAGGAGATTCCTTGTCCCAGAGATGATTTCTTTCGCGCCAGGATGTTCCCGCCACCAGGCTTCGAGCGTGGACTGGTTCCAGAGCTTGAGTTTTGGGGGCTTTGATGATTGGCCATCATTCCCGGCGGGCTGTGCCGATTGCAGGCCCGGCCCGAGCAGGAGGGTGATGGTCAGCAAGAGACGGGTCAGAAAAATTTTATCCATGGAAGGTTCCCTCTTTGTTCGTGAAGTTTTTCATTATTTCGGCTGACCCGCAATATATTGCTGATTACGTGGAGGATTCAGGCAACCCGGTAATCCTTCCCTTCTGCTTGCCTGCTGAAGTTGATGACTAATTAATCATCAACGCTGGTGTTCCCATGGTATTCTGGAGCCTGAAGGGTCGTGTTGCGATACAAGTTGAGCCCTTCTCTTGATTGATTGATTTTGTGCCTTGCGGGATCACTTTTTCCTTTTTTCATACCTAATAAACGCGTTAAGTATGAGGGAGAAATGAAAATGGGAGTATCTGTATAGCTGCCGATTACTTTTTCCCATCATGACAAAGATCAGATGAAGACACACCGGCAATTCTACAATATCTCAATGGTCCTTGTTATCGCGCTGGCAACCGCATTTGCTACTGTCGCGACTTCAATTGGTGAGGAGGTATCCTCAGCGTCTAAGGTCAAGGTGCGCTACCGTATGCCATCAATTGTCATGTCAGCACATGCTGACTGGCCGAAAGATCCCAAGCACCGCGATGCGATGGCCAAGTTTGTCGTGAACCATGGATTTAACGTCGTTGAGGGAGGAGTTGATGTGCTGGATGTCTGCCGCAAGAATGGTTTGATGGTGCAACTTGGAGGTGACCAAGCGACACTGGACATTGCGCCAAAGCTCAGGGACGACCCTGCGGTATTCGGTTATTTTGTCTCTGACCGCCGAAGGCGGGACTCCTTCCCGGGATTCGCCAAAATTGCGAGCATCTTCGAGAAGGCCGACCCTAATCACCCGACCATCTTCATCAATCGCGCAGCCTGGAATGAATTCGGGGATTTTGCCAAACAGGTCAAGCCCATGTTGCTGGACTTCTATCATTATCATGCGATGCCTCGCAGGCACGCCGAACGATATTACCTTTACCTGCTCATGTTTCGCGGCCTGGGTCAGGAACACGGGATTCCGGTGATGCGTTGTACCAGCAGCAGTTCCCCCCCGGCGGTCTTAAGGCAGACGATCTACACAAGCCTGGCCTACGGAGTGAAGGGCTTTCATTTCTGGACACCCTGGATATTCGCGCATGCGAAGGACAAGGATGGCAATGCCGAGTTGAAAGACGGCAAGCTGAACATGTATGTCACCCTGCCGCACCTCACCGATATTGCTAAAGAGGTTCGGAAGATGAGCCCGGTGCTGATGAATTGCCGTTCCGTTGCCATGTATCACACCGATCCGCTTCCCATCAGTGGCGGGAAAGCCCCCGGGGATGCATGGTGCCAACCCTCCGGTTCCCAGCTTCTGGTTGGCGTGCTCAAGGATGAGAAGGGCGGGGATTTTCTCCTTGTGACCAACAAGCACCCGGGCATGAAGCAGGAAGCCTCGCTCTCCTTTGATGCAACGGTTAGCACTGTGGAGCAAATGGACAAGAAGACGGGGAAGTGGAAGCCAATGCCGCTTGAAGCGGGGGGTGAAAGGCGAGCCGGTAAACTGCACCTTGCTCCTGGCGACGGTGAACTGTTGAAGGTTGTGCGCGTCGTCAAGCAATAGGAAAAATGCGCCAGAAGATTTGTTTTTTACTTGCCTTGGGCTGCCTGAATACGACGACGCTGGCCGAGGATTGGCCGACTTACCGGCGTGACCCCGGCCGTGGAGCGGTAACGGGTGAGCAACTTGAGCTGCCCTTGAAGAACATTTGGTATTTTCGCTCACGTCAGGCGCGACTGGCCCCAAGGCATCTTCCACTGCGCCCGGAATCGACAAAAAAATTCGGTTCAAGCAACCAGGAGACGCTACCCGAACATGCCCGCTTCTCTTTGCCGATCATTGCCGTGGGCGACTCGGTGTATTTTACCAGCCATGACGGGCGTGCCGTTTGCCTTGAGGCAAAGACAGGACAAAAACGTTGGGAATTCCTGACCGGCGCGGCTATTACCTGCGCGCCGAATTATGCCGCGGGAAAAATCTATATTGGCAGTGACGATGCCCACGTCTACTGCCTGGATGCCCGGACCGGTGAACAGGTATGGAAACATAAGCCGGTTACTGATGATCGCTGGTTCATATCATTCGGCCGCATGTCATCAATTTGGCCGGTGCGCACCGACGTTCTGGTGGACGAAGGCAGCGCTTATTTCGGGGCGGGCGTCTTTCCTCATGACGGCATGTATGTCAATGCAGTCAATGCAGGGTCCGGCAAGAGGTTGTGGCGTAGTGTCTGCTCCGGCTATGGATTTGCCGGTCATCTGTTTGCTTCAAAGACATCGCTTGTCCTGCCTACCGAGCTCAAAGGATTCCATAGGCATCAGGTGAAGTTCAGGCGCTCTGATGGTTCGCTCAGCTCCGAGCAGGACCCTGAAATTGATGCGCGCAGGGAATACCTTAATGAGAACGATGGGGGCGTGGTGATAGGAGGTATCCACTATACTTCGCGCAACGACTCGGTCATGGCCTGGAAAAAAGATGACGAAAAGCCAGACGGCGGCCGCAAGCAAATATGGGGGTGGCGCGTGGAAGGCATGCTCTTCGACCCGAGAGACACCTTGTATGCGGGAGGCGTTGTCTACTATGCCGCTAACGAGCACCGGGAGCGTGGACCGGGGCAGCCGGCAGAAGGCAGGGAGGGAGCTGTCTTTGCACTGGATGCAAAGAATGGTAAAAAACTCTGGGGGGTCAGGATCCCTGAACGCACCCATCAGATGGCTGTTTCTGGCGGACGGTTGTTTGTTTCCACCCGCCAAGGGGCAATCTATTGCTTTGGTGCATCTGGAGAGGCAGGAGAAGGTGTGGTAGACGAGACAGTTGAACCTGACCCCTTCACGCAAGTGCAAGACAAGGATATTCAGGTATGTCGTCACGCAGCGCAGCGCATCCTAGCCGCCAATGATGCCGGCGGAAAGGGGCTCGGCCTGGAAAAAGAGGGCTTTGCCCTCGTCCTTGACTGCGACAGCGGCGCCCTGGCGTTTTCCCTCGCCAAGTCGAGCGATCTGTATATTTGCGCTGTTTTTGACGATCCTGAAAAGGCGCAGACTGCACGCAGGAGATTCAGCCGCGCCAATCTTCTTGCCTCACGAATTTCAGTATGGATCCGGGAGCCGGGCAGCAGGTTACCGTATTCCCCGAACTTTGCGGACCTGATCGTCTCGGAACGGGCTGCCGTTGGCGGGGTGATGCCCACGTACACCGTGGAACTGGAGCGTTTGTTGAAGCCGATCCGCGGCGTCGCCCTGCTGGGCGGGAAGCAGGAGGAGCAAGCCATCTCCCAGTGGCTGGCCACGGTAAAAACCGGTGAATGGAAAACCAGAACCCAGCACGAAATGCGCTGGGCAGTCCACGTGCGTCCGCCCGTCGCCAACGGCGGCGGATGGACACATGCCAACGGCAATCCCGGCAATACCATGTGCAGCCACGATTCGGCACTGAAGCCACCGCTGGGTATTGTCTGGTATGGCCCCCCGTATTCAAAGCACAGTCTCGGTCGTCCGCCACTTGTCCATAACGGTGTGCTCGTTTGCCCGATCGACGAAAATACGGTCGAGGGATATGATGCCTATAACGGCCGGAAACTCTGGCATTACAAGGTGCCGGTATTTGGCGGCAAGAGCGCAGACAGGAATACCAGAATGATGGCGGTTGGGGGAAACAGCCTGTTTATTCCCGACGGCAATGTCGAGCTGGGTAAAAGCAACCAGGGAGTCTTGCGCCTTGACCTCTGGACCGGGAAAGTCATTGGTGGTTACCCGGCACCGTTTCCGGAGATGCGGATGGGACATTTTGCGCTGAGCCTGGACGGCAAGACGTTCTGGCGATCCGGGTATGGCGACAAAACAGAAACCCAGGGCGACTGGACCTGCTTATATGCTGTCGACACGGAGTCGGGCAAGGTGCTCTGGATGGCAGGAGGTCCAGGAAAAGAGAAACCCTTCGGCCTCTACAGTGAACGTGTTCCGTATGAGCGATGGGCAGCAATGGGCGATGGAATCATCTACATCAAGCGAGCCGGGCCATCCGCGGAGCAAGTCGCGCAACTCGACACTGAGACAAAGGCCTACCTGGCGCAGAACGACCCCGAAAGCTTCAAGAACTTCGACCAGTTGCGGCGGCAGATTAAACG
>CAWVVE010000140.1:0-5839 GCA_963933075.1 uncultured Verrucomicrobiaceae bacterium
AGAACGTTCCTCGAAATGGGAGAAGAGGCCAACAGGATTTTCTGCAAGCACCGGGCGCAACTCATCCACAGGATCGGTCTAGTGTCTGCCGCACAACCTTCTGTTGTGCTGCGCGTGGGGTGTTCCCATAGCCGGGAAGCTTTTGAAATATCCAGATGGTATCTGGACAAACTCAAAAGAGTGGTGCCCATTTGGAAACGTGTTGTGCCCAAGAACAACCCATCATGAACCTTCCTAATAAACTCACGGTGAGTCGACTGCTCTTAACGGCAATCTTTGTCGCGGTCATTTCCATGCCTGACCTGACCGGGCAGTATACAATTGCCAGCGTGTTGTTTATCACGGCATCACTGACCGACTTCCTTGACGGGTATCTGGCCCGGAAAATGAATCTGGTGACCGACTTTGGGAAACTGATGGACCCGCTTGTGGATAAAATCCTCATTAGTGCGGTATTCATCATGCTCACTGCAAATGAAGTAATATCGGCATGGGTAACCATCGTCATCATCAGTCGGGAGTTTCTGGTGACCGGTCTGCGGTTGCTGGCCTCCAGCCAGGGCGCTGTGCTTATGGCCGATTCGCTTGGAAAGTGGAAGACAGTGGTCCAAATTGCTACGGCCACTTATTTCCTGATCAAGCTCGGAGGTACCGGTGAAGAGAGACTGCTCACATTCATGGCAAAATTAATCCCTGATCAAATCGGCACAGTATTACTGTGGATTTGTGTCTTGCTGACTATCGTATCCGGGCTCTCCTACATGAAGAGTAACCGCCACCTGATCCAAAGTGTCTGAGCAGCCAAGGGCGGGCCACATTGCCGTTGTCAATCCAGTCTCTTAATCCCCGCTGCCAAAAAAGCGCCGCTGGGGAACAGTGATGATGTCATTGGATTGGATCTTTATATTATCCTTATTGAGCGTTTGGGACAGATCGTGATATGTCGCCTTGCCTTCCCTAGTCAGCTTGACCTTCCTTGCATTTGAAAATGGGTTAAACCCTCCGCACCGGGCGATTGCATCAAGCATTGTCAAACCCGGGATTATCCCCACCGTGCCCGGTAACTTGACCTGCCCGAGAATACTTGCATAGCGCTGAACTCCTGACGCTTCACCAAGCGTAATGGTAACATTTGGCTTGGTGAAAATTTCAGCCGTCTTGTAGGCAGCCTCAATCTTGCGGGCAAGCTCAGAGGGACGCAACCCACTTGCGCTCATCTCCGCCTCGAGATAAAGCAGCTTAATGGTGCCGCCATCACTAATGGTATATGTCTGGCTGATTGATGCCTGATCAGTACTGGGCACCCCGGCCAGGCGTAATATAAAGGATTGGCCTTGTGCCAATTGGGGTTCCTGGGCGGAAACCGCGACAAGGCCCATTACCGCAAATAAAACCACGGCATGGACTCTCATGACAATCTGTTTAGTGGGCAACATAACCTTACAGGTAACTATACCACAATTCCCCTAATATTCATCATCTGCATGATCTACAGACTCAGCCACTTCCACCTCGCTCATTTCCCTTGCATTTGCATCCAGCGAATCATCCTTGGGAGCCTCCTTGGGAGCCTCCTTGGGAGCCTCCTTGGGAGCCTCCTTGGGAGCCACCTGGGTATTAGTCGGGGAATAATAGGTATAGTAACTCGTATAATATTGATACTGGTTGTCAGAGCGCACATCGACATTGTTGAGAACAACCCCGAAAAGGTCTCCTCCAACATTTTCAATCGCCTGCTTGACCCTGACCAGCATAGCCCTTGGCAACTTGCGGTGTTGAATCACAACCATTGTGAGGTCAGCCTCGGAAACGAGAACAGAAGCATCACTGACGCCAAGGATCGGCGGTGAATCAATAAGGACGAGGTCAAAACGGCTTTTGACGTCAACCATGAGCTCAGACATACGCCGCGAGTTGAGAATTCCCGCTGCGTCAGCAGGCAGGATTCCCGACGCCATAAAATAAAGATTCTCAACCGGCGTCTGCAGGATCACATCCTCCAGTACCAGATCGGTAGTCAGGTAATTTGTCAACCCGACAGAATTATTGACATCAAAGAAGGTATGCAACTGGGGGCGGCGCAGGTCTGCATCAATCATCAGCGTGGTATAGCCACCTTGGGCACAGACATAGGCCAAGTTCACCAGCGTGGTTGACTTGCCTTCACCGGCGCCACCGCTTACAATGGTAATTGAATTGGCATCAGCGCTCCTGCGGTTGAATTCAATATTGGTGCGCAGGATGCGATAAGCCTCCGCATCAGGAGTCAATCCGCCCTGCTTGTGGAGGATTCCGACTTCAGTGGGAATAACGGCAAGAACCGGGACACCAAGATAACGTTCAACATCTTCCAGTGACTTCACCGAAGTATCGAGGTATTCCAGGAAAAACGCCATGCCCACCCCGAATACAAGGCCAACCACGGCCCCGAGTATGATGTGCAACTGAATGTTCGGGCGGGCTGGAAGCAGTTGCTCAACAGCATTTTCGTGAAGGACAATCGGACTTTTCGTGCTTCCCGCATCGATACTCTCCTTATCCAGGTTTTCCTGCATCTTGTTGAGCACCTCTTTACTTAGCTCATAATCTTTCTTGGCGTCAATATACTCAAGGTTCTCGCGCCGCTCCCTGAGTGAGCGCAGTTCAATATCCTCCTTAGTAGCCTTCGTATTCAAGAGAGTCTGCTCTGCCATCGCTAATCTGGTACCCAGCGCACCCTTTGCCGTGTCCACGGCTTCCATGAGCATCTCCTGTAGCAACTCGATCTGCTTGTCTAGGCTCAGGCTCCTCGGATGCTTTGCCCCCACACCGCTTGCCTTGAGGGACGCCTGGGCAAGCACAGCAGTCTGGTAGTCCGGATAACGCTTGGTCAATGTCTGGTTGTTTACGCCAAGATCAACCGCAGCCTTGATCAGGTCGTCACCATCGAGATCCTGCAGGGCCTTAATGGTTGTTCTTAAATCCTGGATGCTTCCTTCAGCGCTGAATTCTTCCTCCTTGGCCCGCATCACCAATGATCCAATACCGGTATTAGGCTGACTGCCTCGCAACCAAGAAGGTGTTCCCAGTTGCAGGTCAACCACCCTGTATTGCTCCATTTTATCAAGCATGGCAGCACGTAGCTTGTCCAGCTTTGCCTTCTGTAGCTCAATCTGGTTAGTGAGTGTGTCCAGTGCCCTGGATACGCGCTCATGCATTTCATCAACACGTCGGACCCGGTAGGATGTAGCCACCTCATTGGCTATATCTGCAGCAAATTTTGAATCGGTGTAATAAACCTCAATAACAATGAGATCCGTCCCCCGGACATTCTCGGTATTAATTTTATCCTTCAGGATAATAAAAGCATCCTGTTCATTTGGCACGCCAAACTCTTGCATCAGGTCCAGGTTGTTGATCGCGAGCAGGAGCGTCTTCCTGCTCTTGATGATCTCAAACTGCGTTTGCATGAATGTCATGTGTGGCGAAGCATTACCGGTATCCGCTATGGAACCGGTCTCGCGGAAAACCTCCATTTCATTGGCTTCACGCTGAACCTGTAACTGAACCCTGCCAAGATATTCGTTGGGGCGAAGGTAGGCGATGACGATAGCTGTCATGAACACCAGGAAAAAAGCCAACATGATGACGGGAAATCGATTCCGCAGAACCTGCCAATAATCGAGCGCGTGAAGCTTTATCTCACTTTGTTCCGGCATTATACGTTATTTATAGACTGGGGAACGCAAGCCAATACGTCAGGATGGCTTGCGCAAAAGGTATGTGGAATTGCCTTTTACTCATCACGTATTAACAAAATGTCGCACCAGGAATATTGGCGACTTCCCCTTGGGAAGTATAGACAATCCACGTTGTAAATCGTTCAAGAATTAATCCGGCAATCACGCCGATCAAAACTTGATGTTCATGCCCGCAGATATGCGGTGTCTGACGAAATCCCTGAACAAGTCATCAGATTCCATCGATATATAGGAATACCGTGCGTTAAGGTCGACATTCGAATAAAGCCGATAATTGATCCCCAGATTAATCGTCTTCATCACCTCAGCGAGATCGATCAGCTCGGGACGCTCGAACTCGTAGCTGTGATAGGTCATACCAAAATTACTGCGCAGCCGATCATTAAATGAATACGAAAGGTTAACCGATGAATTAAAACCCGTTCTTGTGAAAGCCTTGTTAGAGGCAAGCTCACCATCTTCATAGCCAAACCGGTTAATCCAGCTCAACTGAGTCTTCTCGGTCACGTTATAACGCAATGATGTTTCCAGATGGGGTTTCCAGTCGTCTTCGAACCCGTTGTCAAAAGAACGCCTCTGGGCACCGGCCATCAACGTCCCGCGTAACATCAGGTTGAAGCTGTGATTCAGGCCGGCCAGAAGATAATGCGCCCCGTAATCATAGTCAGCAATGTTGTAATCTGCGCTTACATGGCGATATTCCCCAACGATGTCACTGACAACGTTAAGGACATAACGCATTTCCTGAGAAATATCATATTTGATCTTGTCATTGGAGATCGAGCTTGTCTCATCCTCATAGTCAATGCCACTGAGACCCAAACGGGTTATTGAAGATAAACGGCGATTGTAGGCATAAGTCAGCGACGAATTGTTGTGGCCATAATAGTAGTGGGAAAGTCTCCGCGGAACCGCCACGCCAATCTGCAGATCAGGCTCAATCGAGTACGACATGTATGACTTATTGGCAAAAGTCATACTGGGAGTGATCTTATGATAGAAGTTCAGGGAACCATCAGCGGAATTAAACGTGGTGTTATCCCGCTTCAAATAATAGATGGTTGCGAAGCCGGCATTCAGTCCAAGGTGCGTTTTCCCCCTGACTGTTGAGTAGGCTCCCGACAACCTGCCCTTTGCGTAAGCGGAAGAATCCTCTACAAATTTGGGACGACTGCCCACGTTACTGTCGAAACCATAAACGGTCGAGATTGTCGTAGTGAACGGCAGGCTTGAGTCAAAATCCTCCACCTCACTAAGCATGCCAATGCTCGACAGATTCTGGGCGAATATACTGGAACACAAACCGCTCAGAAGAATGGCTGCGAGTTGGAATTGTTTTTTCATTTTTGGACTAAATCCCAATTTCTTTAGAAAACCTTGAGTTAAAGAAACTGTCTTTGTGCTCGTGTTTTAAAAACATTAAGCGGCCCAATGTCAATGAAGATTCGTAAAAAAATCGCCTTTTTAGCCTTTTATTATTAAGGAAGCCCCGCAATCTCCTCAGCCGTCTGGTTGGTAGGCGAAGCCGGGAACAAATCCTCCAGCACGTCGTCGACAGCATTAGCGACTGCTCCAGGACGTCCTCCACTTTCAATAATATTCAGGAGAATTTCCTGCACAACCGCCACCCGCTCCTCAAGGATTTCCAGCTTCTCTGCCTCATCGAATATTTGGACAATAATCGGTGCGATGAGGGCAACGCCAGCCACCACAACCTCCTGAATAGGAGTCAGTGCGGGCGCTTCAGCCGGATCCTCACCTGGGGCAGGCGGTGTCGGGGGTGCCGCTCCTGGACCTGGAGCCGGGGGAGCCGGGGGTGTACCACCGGCAAAAACTTCATTCACTGCTGCATTAACGGCAGCCTGCTCTCCGGGCGCAGCTACGACAGCGGCTTCAATGACTCCAGCAGCCTGCCCCGGAGCAACCTCAACAGCAGCAGCCACCACCTCCGCGGCATCTCCCCCTGCATTGATCGCCGCTCCACTGATGCTTGCCGCCTGACGGGGTGCCATGATGACGGCAGCCGCCACGACCTCAGCGACATCAACATTCTCGCCGCCTGCTTCAACAACAGCAGCAACAATACCGGCCGCCTGCTC
>CAWVVE010000141.1:0-5829 GCA_963933075.1 uncultured Verrucomicrobiaceae bacterium
GTGTGCGTAACCCGGACAGGCTCTTTTTTGCCGTTGATGTCCACCAGGTAGAGCTCAAAATTGCCAAAGCCGTGCTTGTTGGTGGCGAAGATCAAATAGTCGCCGCTCGGGTGGAAGAACGGTGCCCATGAAAGTGCCCCGATGGATGTCAATTGCCGTTCCTTGCCGCTTTCCAGGTCCATGGTGAAGATTTCAGCGGTATCACCCTTTTCCGAGAATCGTCGCCAGCAGATCGATTTACCCTCCGGTGAGAAAAACGGACCGCCATCATATCCCGGGGTATTGGTCAGGCGCCTGATCCCGGAGCCGTCGGCTCGCATCAGGTAAAGATCCATGAAGTAAGACTTGTCGATCTTGAAGCGTTCTTGTTCCTTCTTGGTCAGTTTTCGCCGGTAAGCTTCCCGGTTGGAGGCGAAAGCGATCCACTTTCCGTCCGGGGAATATGAGCCTTCGGCATCATAGCCCTTAAGCTTGGTAAGGTTGATGGGCCGGGAGCCGTCGGTTTGTGTCTGCCAAATATCGTAATTCTCATCATAGTCCCACGAATACTTGCGGATTCGCCGGGTTTTACGGTCCTCGAGTTCCGCACTTTGTTTATCTTTTGCCTCCTTATCAGCGTGGGAGGAGGAAAAAAGCACCCGCTCTCCATCAGGGTGAATCCATGCGCAGGTGGTCTTGCCGAACCCAGGAGACACCCGGTTGGTGTCCCCGGTTTCGAGGTCGAGCAGATAAATCTGGTAGAAGGGATTTCCAGGTTCCCGTTCACTCTGAAAAATCATCTTGTTGCCCTCGCGGCTGAAATATCCCTCACCTGAGCGCCTGCCTGCAAAGGTCAGCTGTCGAGTGTTGGAAAGGAAGCGTGTTTCTCCTGAGGCTTCTTGAGCATTCTCCTGGGCAACGAGGAGGAGCATGCCAATGCCTATGACCGATGCAGCAAAGAGTGCTATGCGGTTTTTCATGGTTTTTTATAGAGGTAGACCGTGTATTTATTTGTGCAATGCGCAATGGAGAAGCCGCACCGGGTGATCATAAAGTAGATTTGTATGCCCTTCATGGCTGATGAGCAATTCCACTGAAGTTTAATGCGTGAAGCAATTGTATACTGTGAGTGGGTCAGGTTACTTGCCGACACAGAATAGTTTTTTGTCAGTGCGGATCAGCGCAGTTCCATC
Organism: uncultured Verrucomicrobiaceae bacterium; assembly: GCA_963933075.1. Lineage (GTDB taxonomy): Bacteria > Verrucomicrobiota > Verrucomicrobiia > Verrucomicrobiales > DEV007 > CACIUL01. The sequence continues at coordinate 1,173 of CAWVVE010000141.1, forward strand.
GGTCAGCGTAATTGAGCTGCGGACGCGTCCATTGCGGCCAGGTCCCATTTCAACCTTGTGCAGAGCCTGGAATTTTGTGCCGGCGGCAACGACGACAACTTCTCCATGATGGGTGATGATGTAGATTTTCCCGTCCGCCGCAGTTGGGGACGCCTCAATCTTGCCTTCAACCTTCAAATCTTCACTCCATATAACCTTTCCGGATGCTGGCTCAATGCAGCTCAGGGTGTGGCTGCGCTTGCGACCGTTGTTGGCAACGTAGAAGTGCCCGCGATAAAACAATGGGGTCGGGACATCGCTGGAGATATTGCCGTTCGTGCTTTTCCAGGCAATGTGGGAATCATCGAGTTTGCCGGTTCCTCCAAGTTTCACGGCGTATACCGGGGCACCTTTTGGTGCACAGGCCAGTGCAATGCCATTGCCGGCGACGGGAGATGGCACCAGTCGCCAGTGCCCGATCTTGTCAGGGTTCCAAGTGCCCCAGCGCCAGATTTCCTTGCCGGTTTCGGGGTCATGCCCGGTGATACAGTCGCCACCTGTCACCAGGAGTTGTGTCTTGCCATTGTGTTCGTAGAGCACCGGTGTGCTGAAGGCCTCCTTGGCTTCGGCTCTTGCCTCATCAGGACGCTCCGCCTGATAGATTTTACTACCGTCCTTTATCGATAAGGCCAGCAGGAAAGAAGCGTGTTTGCCACCGCCCTTCTGGGAATTATGGACCGGGGTGTCGCGTTGCAATACCTGCATGATGATTTTTTCCCCGTGCAGAAGAGGACTGGTGGAGAAAGTCCACAGGAAGTAGAACTTACCGTGTTCGTCCTGGATATTTTTTTTCCATACCGGTTTTCCGGCCATGGTGAAGACGGCGATGTCCCCGGTGCCGTAGAAAAACACAACGTGCTTGCCATCACTCACGGGGGAGGCTCCTGCATAGTTGGAACGATCGTCCTGCTTAAGTCCCTGCCCTACGACATGTCGCCACAGTTGCTTGCCGGTTTTCAAGTCATAGGCCAGTGCCAGCAGGTTTTCCTTGCTCTGGTCGGTTGAGGATATGAAGACATAATTGCCTGAGACGATTGGCGTGGATGCAGCTGCCCCCGGCATGTCGGCTGACCAGCGGATTCCTTTATCCGTGCTGAAGGAGGCAGGGGTGTTTCCGGCTGCGCTCGAGCCGTTCATTTGAGGTCCGCGCCAGTTGCTCCAGTCCGCTGCGGATAACAACGACGAGGAAAAGAGGAAGACCGTGAATTTGATAAGGATGATTGATTTCATATCTTAAATGCGGGGGGTGATGATTATTGACTGGATGGGGCGAGGATGGTGATATCTTTAAACTCAACGTGCATGTCCTGTCCGCCATGGAGTTGCAGCCCGATGTGCCCTTCCTTGCGTCCGGGATCATCAACAAGTGCCGCGGTTTTCTGCCCATTGATGCGCACCACGACACGCCCTCCGCGGGCACTGAGCTCAAGGTCAGTCCATTCTCCGGGTTTATATTTTTTCTTGGGAATTTCCTCCTTGGTGGGCTTTACCACCCATGCCCGGCCGCCTGTTTCATAGAGGCCACCGGTTTCCTGTGAGAAATCGACCTCTATCTGGAAACCGTGGACGGAAACGCCTCCCTTGACCTGCTTGCAGCGGAAGTAGAATCCTGAATCCCCGCTGAGAACCCGGAACTTGGCGCGCGCGGTGAAATCCTTGAATGATTTTTTGCTGAGCAGGATTCCGTGTCGAGACTCAGACTTGGGACTTTTACCCACGATTGCCCCGTCAACCACTTGCCATGTTCCCCCGGGAAGAGCATTCCACCCGGCGAGACTCTTGCCGTCAAAGAGAGGTTGCCATTCATGTTTTCCAAGATCCTTAATGCGGATATTCCTCCAGCGGACCTCGTAGGGGCCACTTTTCTTGTTGCCGATACCGTGAACCTGCAGACCGATAAAGCCAGAGGAGGTCATTGAGTCAATAAGGTCGGCAGCGGGAACGCCGTTCAACCACGTCTTGATGGAATCGCCCAAGGCATGCACGCGGATTTTGTTCCATCCTCCGGGTTTGAATGCCTTGCGTGCCGGTTCATTCTTTGAGAGGTCATTAAGCCATCCCCGCCGTCCTTCATCGTATATTCCGCCGGTCCACATGCGGTTGCGTTCAGTGTCAGGATCAATTTCCACCTGGTAACCAAATACCCGGTTCTTGTCTTTGACATGACTGCGGATCTGCACGCCGGAGTTGAGCCTGGGGTCGACCTTGAATTCATACTCAAGCTCAAAATCCCCATAGTTTTTTGTCGTGCAGAGGAAGGAGTTTGGGGTTTTCGGGACAGTGCGCCCGACAATGCAGGCGTCTTCAGCGGAATATTTTGCCTTACCGCCTTTTTGGCTCCACCCATTGAGTGATTTGCCATCAAAGAGTGCGATCCATTGCGGGTCTTCAGCTTGCAGATTGCTCGTGGCGATAATTGTGATGAGGAAGAGAAGGCGGGTTTTCATCATGGTGGCGGGTTGATCTGAATGAATGTTTGATGGATGGTTAGCGCAGTGACTTCACTCGGGTTTCCCAAGTTGCTAGTTGTTGCTTGAGTTTATGGCCATAGTTGTCGGGAAGCGCAAACAGATTTTTACTTTCCCCGGGATCTTCGGTGATGTTAAAAAGCCATTCCTGGACTTCCCCGCCTTCTTTTTTGCGGATATACTTGCGGGTGGTTGTGCCGTCATTGCGCAGGGTCGCCCACCAGGTGCGATCACCCCGTTTTGCACGCCAATACAGGTTCCTTGCAACCGGTTTAAGATTCTTCTCGGCGCAGGCAAGGAGATCGATGCCATCAAGTTTTTGGGATGGTAATTGAGTGCCGGTGATTCTTGCAAAGGATGAAGTGAGGTCAAAAGTGGCACCGAGTTGACTGCAGAGGGTTCCGGGTTTGATTCTTCCTGGCCACCGGGCAATCAGGGGGGCGCGGATTCCCCCCTCGAAGAGGCCGCCCTTGTAGCCGTTCCATGGCAGGTTGCGCCCGGGTTTCATGGCGCCGTGATCCGATGCGAAAATAACCAGGGTGTTTTTGCTGAGGTGCAGGTCGTCAAGGCTGCCAAGTATTTTCCCGACGGCATCATCGAGATCCTCAAGCATTGCTACATAGCTTTTACGGCTGCCGGCTGTCCAGTTTTCCCGGGTGAATTTCTTGTCCGTGTCGGTGGGAGTTTGGAAGGGAAAATGTGGTGCGGTGAAGGGGATGTAACAGAAGAAGGGCTGCTTTTGATTCTCCTTGATGAACTGCATGGCTTCATCAGTGATGAGATGGGTCATGTAGCCTTTACGCTTAACCGGCTTGTCATTCCTGTAGAGGACCGGTAATGCGGAAAGTTCCTTGTGGGTGAAGTAATCCACGTTGCCGCCGAGGCAACCGAAGAATTCATCCCAGCCGTATTTCAGCGGATTAAAGTGTGGTTCATAACCGAGATGCCATTTGCCGAAGATGCCAGTGGCATACCCGGCTTTGGTGAATACCCGCGGAATGACTGCCTGTTCCGCCGGCAGCCCAAGTTGTGATTGTTTGGCGAGGCGTATTGCATCATCATAACGCCCAACATTCCCGGTGCCTATTGCGCATTCCAGGCCGCCTGCAAACTGTGGATACCGGCCGGTCATGATGGCAGTGCGTGTCGGAGTGCACTCCGGGCCATTGGCATAGAAGTTGGTGAATTTTACCCCTTCCACGGCCAGCCTGTCGATATTGGGCGTCTTGGCATCCGGGCAGCCGTAACAGGCAATGTCCCCATATCCAAGGTCGTCGGCGAGAATGAAAACAATGTTTGGTTTTCGCTCCAGCGCGTAGGCTGTGGTCAGAGATAAAATGAACAGCAGCAGGATTCTTGTCATTGAAGTTTTTTATTTAACGGTAAATGTCTCGGCGGATAGAGCGCAGAGCTGAAGGGCAGCACGAATAACAATTCGTGGGAGTTTTTCATCTGCGGTTTATTACGGAGCCAGGTAGCGCTCAAGGGAGTCGAGCACGGATTTTTCCAGCAAAGGGTGTTTGCGCAAGACTTCAGCGAGCACATCGGGGTTGAGTTCCAGCAGGAGAACTTCCTCTGAAGCGGTTACTGATGCCATTCGGCGACCGCTGCTGAGCGGAGAGATCTCGCCGAAGAGTTGGCCGGTTGAGATGTTGCCGAGGTAACATTGTTCTCCTGCATTTCCTGCGGAAACTGTTGCGGAGCCGGAGCCGAGCAAATACAGAGCGACATCCGAATCGCCTTCACGGATTATCCGGGTCCCCGCGGCTGCCCTTTTTTCAGTAAAGGCGGCACTAAGTTGCGTGATAGCCTCGACCGGAGCGTCGGCAAAGGCACTGGAGTCGCGTAACCACGTGCTGATTGTTTCTTTGTCCATGAATCATGAATTGTCGGGAAATAACGGCAGAGTTGCGAGAAGTTCTTTTATCAGGGGAAAATTTATTGTGCTGAAAGCAGGGGAGCCTTGTGCCCTGCAGGGAGTCGCGCGGTCATCGCCGGACCGATGAGAGCACTTCGATGAGGAGAATACCCCAAATTTATCCCACCAGTTCCCGGATGGGCTCAATGCCCTGATCGATAAGGTAGTGTGGTCTGCCTGCGGCATCGAGCACAGTGGCATTGTTGAGGTCGATTCCGATGTTATGGTAGAG
>CAWVVE010000142.1:0-5816 GCA_963933075.1 uncultured Verrucomicrobiaceae bacterium
CCTACGTCTCAGATGCAGGGACTCCGCTCATTTCCGATCCCGGCGCACGCCTTGTACATCTCGCTGCCGAAAATGGGTTTGAAGTCCAGGTGATCCCGGGAGCATGTGCTGTCATCTCAGCCCTCGCGGGAGCAGGTTTCCCCGCGGACCGTTTCTATTTCGGGGGCTTTTTATCAACAAAAAAAACAGCCCGCACCAGGGAACTTGAGCATGCTCTTGAACTTGAAGTTACAAGTGTCTTCTTTGACTCTCCGCATCGAATTGACTCCACTTTAATGATTCTGGCCACACTCGATCCAGACCGGTCTCTGGTAATTGCCCGTGAGTTGACCAAGAAATTTGAAGAGTTCAGGAGAGGCAACGCCCAATCCCTGGCCGAGGAGTTCCATCAGAAACGCACTAAAGGGGAGATTGTCCTTATTATCAGCGGCACACGCATTCCAAGCTGGATGAGGTCACCTGAACCTGCTAATGCTCAGCAATAGCCAGTGCCAAACTAAATGTATTTACTTCCCCAATGAAACATTCAGCCAGGATCTACCCCGGCGCCCAAATTCTCCATGCTGTTTTACTTGGCGCTATTTTATTATTCTCAACGACCCCCGCATTCAGCCAGGCGCCATCAAGTGTTGTCAGGAAAGCACTTGCCTCCCTACTTGACCCTCCTACTGGCAGCGATGCACTAGAGAAGAGCTCAAAGAGAATAAGCGCTGCCCTTGCCGCGTATATTCAGGCAAACAAACCTGCTGACTGGAACCAGCGAGAAGTTCCTGATTCACTCGACAATATCTCAAAACTTGAGTCCAGAATCAAGCAACTTGATAGCGCCGAAACCATTGACGCATTCATGCGCCACACTGTCGAGCACCTTATCCGTTACCCTGAATCCCCTACATTTGCTCAACGACTATGGAAGCTCTCTGCAATCACCGAGCTAACTGAGCGAGAAGGCAAATCCCGCTTGCTAATCAAGCCATTCCTACCAGCACTTCTCAGTGCCTGTGCCCTGTTGCCGCCCGATAACCCCTTTAACATTGAGGGAAAATTCCTTTCAGCGAGACATTACCGACAGCTCGGACAACCGCTCAAGGAAGAAGCTTTGTTTCGCGACTTGTTACAGCGGCCGAGACTTTCCCGGGAAGCCAAATATACCGTGAATAAACTCCTCGGAGATTTCCTCGAATCTCAGGGAAGATTTAACGAGGCAATCAATATATACATGAACACGGGCAAGGAGCTCGAAGGCTTACCGCAGTCAATCGACATGAAATTACGCGGAGCACTGCTCCAGCTGGAAAATGGCAACAGGGATGTTGCTCTGGAAATTCTCCGGTCGCTTTCCTCTACCCCACAACCACTGCTGAAATTAACCGCGGCTCCAGACATGGCGGAAACAATAATCAGGCTCTCAGGCGATACCACATCGCTCACAGACTACTGGAAACATTCTGACCATTGGTGGACTCAATGGCTCACTCTGCGCACAAAGCTTGGCCTCAATCGTCCAGATCAAGAGAAGCGGATTCCGGATCTCAATGAAATTAGCAATTTCGAGCAGAAAATTGCAGTCGCAGTTGCTGCCAGAAACGATGCTCAATTTTACGATTTACTCGACCTCCTCATGCACGCGCTACGCTGGTGCCCAAGCCTGATTGAACAAGCCGGGCCGTCCCTCTGCTTCTTTGCACCACGGGTTAACCCCGACCATCAACTTCATATCTGTGAATTCACCATTAACCTCTGCAAGAATTTCGGTGAAAAGGACAGTGACCAGAGACGATTTGCCACCCTCTACCAGACGATCTGTTATTCTGATACGGACCAGCACAAAGCAGCGGTCAAGCTCATCGAGACTTTCCGGGGGGAAAATACTAGAAAAGACTCCTTAAGCGAGACCATCACACGACTCTGGGCACACCTTGCCATTGACGGTCACACTGACATCAATGGCCCCCGGAAGGCACTTGAAAAGCTGCTTGATGGACCAACCCCGGCTTTCAACCGCCCACAAAGCGTCCTCTATCTCGCCCGTATCTATCGCTTTCTTAAGCTTCAGGAAGAAGAGAAATCCCTGCTCAATACCGAACTCAAGCATGATGACGTGCGTAATGAAAACTCGGTGGCAGCCATACTCTCAAGCCGCTATCGTGAACTAACCCAGGACAAGGCAGTAAATGCCAAACTTGCCGCAGCCGCAACCGAGTGGAGCAACATGCATGCCCCCGTCTGGCTCAATTTCGCGCTTCCTGAAGGGCTTAACGACCCTCGCATTAAGGACCTGCCACTATCAAATGCCTTAACCAATCCCGCAGCTGCGAACATCAGCCCCGAAGAAGCAATCAAACTTCAAATCCTTGCCGCAGGAAACCAAGACACGGAATTTGGCATCCGCTCCAGGTCTTTCTATGCAGCATTTGCCGTTATTTACAGCGGTAGTCCCACCCACTCAGCTGCCCGTAAAATGTTGCGGGACATTCTCCGCGACGACCGTTTCCCCGAACAACTTCAGGAAATCATCCTGGCCTATTCATTGGAGGAGGCGCTCTCACGTCATCGCAAACGCGATATTACCAGCGCAATCACGCACCCGATTTTCAGTAAAAGCAACGACCGCATTAAAGCCTCAAGGGAATCCTATGCACGTTTTGCCAACACCGATTTGGACACCAAGGAAGGAATTGAGGATTGCTATAAAGAGCTCATTGCCAAACCGGTCACTCAATCAAGCCTAACCGTAATCACAGCATTATTTGAGCGTCTCCTTCTCATCGGAGCGCAGAAAGAGGCACAAGGCATCGCCAGCGGTATGGCGTCGTGGAAAATGAATCCCAATATAACAGCCGGCCGCGATGCCCTTCAGGCTGCATTCCAAAAAAATCTAGAGCGGGCCAGCGGGAACATTCTTTTCTCACGAGAAATGCAAAGCCTTATCCGCGACGGGTTTAACAACTCAACGCCGGACGTTATCACTCAAGCCGCTGATTACAGGAGGGAGCTTGACCTTAAGCGACTTCCCGAGAAGGAAGCCTTTAGCTTGCTGCTTAAGCGCGCCACTGGCGGCAGCATCCTTGAAAGCGACCCGCAATTTTGGATGAACTTGGCAGAGCTTATGCCGCGCGGCGAGGATCAAGTGGAATTCTCATTCCGCCTTGTGGAGATTCTCCTCACAAGCAACATTCAAGATCTTGAAAAATCCTACGCGATATTCTCCACGCCATCGATCATCGACACCGACAACCCCAAGCTGCTCAAACGACTTCTCAAACTCTTTGAAAGGCATCGGAATATTTCAGGGGAGCCCAACAGTCATGCCGCAATGCGCATTGTCGAAACTCAGTCGAGGGATTTCCGGCAGGGCATACGCGTTAATCTCGATGATGCATGGAAAGACCTCGATCACCCCGCCCTCACAAGGCTCCTGACTTCCAGCAAGCTCAGCCAGTTCATGGCTCACCGTGATCATGACGCCCTCCGCAAGGAACTCGAGGCAATACCTGAGGAAGAACTGCTCTCGCCAGGACTTATCGATATCAGCTGGCCGGCACTTATAATGGCCGGCATGGAGAACAAGGCGGGGCAGGCAGATAGCATCATAAGCAATTTACTACCCTCGCTCATTGCAGGTGCCGCGCGAAAACTAGACTTCCACTCTATCCGCCTCGTCTATACCGCTGCCAAAAGGTTGAAGTCTCCCCACATCATTCCCAAAAACTGGCTGGATTGTCTCGACGGGCAAATTCAGAGCGAACGGGACAGATACAGCCTTAGAATTATTGACGCCGAGTTTCGTGAGGATTGGCAAGCCCTTCTGGAATGGTCCACAAGGGCGGTGAACGAATATCCAACATACTACAACTATTACAGACATCACGGAATTGCACTGGCAAAGGCCGGTCGAAAAGAAGAAGCAATTCGTTCACTGGAAATTTACACCCAGTACAGTCACGACGAAATGCACTGGCACGCTGCAGCACAACTCCTGCAGGAAATAGGCAACTAGCCAATCAGTCACTTAATGGTGGCGCCATCATGTCGCAATCCCGCAATGTGAAATTTAAGCTGAAAGGGATTTTTATGTCCATCACCCTTATCCTCTTTATCACCTATACAGTTATCGCAGGAATTGCCATGTTGTTCTCGGACCGGATAATCTTCCCCTACACAGGCAGCAGCTATGGAATGTCACTGTCGGGCCTCGTGGTGCAGCCCGCGGAAGATGGCACGCCTGTTGCCAGCCGTTACTGGGAAGCGCCCTCACCGAGTCACCTCGTGGTTCTCTTCCATGGAAATTACGAGGATCTCGGGCAACTTGATCACATTGCCATGCAGATAATGAGTGTCGGGTACTCTGTTCTGTCCATGGATTATCGTGGCTATGGGCTATCGGGGGGCCGTCCATCAGAGAAGCGCTGCTACTCCGATGCTCGCTTGATGATTCGCCGCGCCCAAAGCCTGGGGTTTGATGAGTCACGCATAATTCTTTGGGGCCGTTCCGTTGGCAGCGGGCCGGCCACACAACTTGCCCTCGAGATCAATGCCCGCGCGCTGGTGCTTGAAAGTCCATTCGTGACAGCATTTCGGACCATCACGCGTATCCCCTTGCTGCCTTTCGACAAGTTCAACAATTTGGCAAAAATGGATAAGGTAAGGTGCCCGCTTTTTATACTCCATGGAACAAATGACATGATTATTCCATCCTGGCACAGCTCAAAGCTATTTGATCGCCATCGCCACGAAAAAATCCTCCATCTTGTTGATGGAGCTGGACATAATGACTTGTGGACCAAGGACCGTCGCCCGGCATTGCTCAAGCTCACCGGATTGATGGAGCGTTACGACGCATCACCGAGTCGTTTGCCGGACACAAGGTAGCTTGCCACGTAATCGCCAACTGCCTCAGCTAAGCTGGACACTTGGTTATTATAACCGGCAGAGCGCAACCGGGAAATATTGGCGCATGTGTGGTACTGGTATTTTTCACGAAGCTCATCGGGCATATCAATGAAATCAATGTGAGAATCCCGCTCGAGGGCCACGAAAATTGCATTAACCAGATCCACCCAGGTGCTGGCAACTCCTGAGCCAATGTTAAACAACCCCCCTGCAAGTGGTAGATTGGCCAAATGTAGTGTCATATCAACAGCATCCTTAACATAAAGGAAATCTCTCTCCTGATGCCCGTCAGCATAATCTTGATGATAACTTTTGAATAAGTTGACCCTTCCTGTCTGGACAATCTGGTGAAATGCCTTGTTCACGACGCTACGCATGTTCCCTTTATGATTTTCGTTGGGCCCGAAAATATTGAAATACTTGAGACCTATAATGCTTCTGGCCATGCCGTTACGTTGCGCATAACAGTCAAACAGATGCTTTGAGTAGGCATACATATTCAACGGCCGGTAGCGGGCAAGGTCATCCTCACTGTCATCCATCCCTGAGGCTCCGTCGCCATAAGTGGCAGCAGAGGAAGCATAAACGAACCTGCCGCGCATCTGCAGGGTCCACTTTGCAAGTTCTTTTGTGAATGCAAAATTGTTTGCAAGAAGGTAATCAGCGTCAGTCTCGGTGGTATCAGAGCAGGCGCCCAGATGAAATACAGCACGCACTTCCCCAAGGTAGTCTGATTTACGCAAAACTCCCTCCAGCAGATCATCCGCATCAATATAATCGCTAAAACGTAAAGGGACCAAATTCGCCCACCTCTCGTCCTCGCCAAGCCGGTCACAAACGATGATATTCTCATACCCTTTATTGTTCAATCCCCAAACAAGGGCGCTTCCAATAAATCCGGCCGCGCCGGTAACCAGTATATT
>CAWVVE010000143.1:0-5814 GCA_963933075.1 uncultured Verrucomicrobiaceae bacterium
TGCTGACCGGTGGCGGGGTGATTTCCACGGCCTGAACTTTATACTGGAAACCTACGATGTGCGTTTCCTGGAGGCGCATGACCTGGAAAAGGGAAACCTCTATAAGCTGATTAACCAGACAACCGACTGGCGCCGTCAGCAACGCTACCAGGCGGCCTTTGCTCCAAGTGATGGCAGCGACCACTCCACCATAGAGGCACAACTGGACGGGGGGGACTCACCGGACTATATCCGTGCCCATGTAAACATGCACAAGTGGAACCGCTGGCATGCACTGGCCGAGGCGATTCGACTTTATGATTTCTGGCCGAGCTCGAACAAGAACATGGTCTATTACTTTGAACCCGACTATACCCCGGCCAACAGCTCGAAGGGTAAGCTGTGGATTCTTCCCTGGGATACTGACGCGAGCTGGGGACCGACATGGAACAGCGGCCATGACGCGGTCTACAATGCCCTGTTTGCGGCAGGCGGCGGCGGCAGTGATGGCAATTCAACACCCGAGCTCTGGCCGGACTACTTTAATGAGGTGCGTCAATTGCGCGACCTGCTCTGGCAGGAAGATCAAATCGTTCCGCTCATTGATGCCTTCGCCATGGCGATTGAGCCCTTTGAGGCCGCTGACAGTGATCGCTGGAGGGGCGCGCCTTCAGATGCCGGAAATTACGGTGGACTTGGTGGTGCGGGCTCGGCATCGCTTGCCAACCTGGTGCAGGACATGAAGAATTTTGCTTTCTCAGGAGGGTCTTGGCCGGGGGGGAGCGTTGGAGTCGGAGGACGGGGGGCGCACCTTGATACCCTGCAGGCATCCAATGGCGAGGGAAGCAGGATTCCCGCGACCCCGACCATTGATTATGCCGGTGCGGCAGGATTCCCGCTTAACGATCTAAGGTTTGAGTCATCTCCATTTTCCGACCCGCAGGGCAGCGCAACCTTTGGCGCGATGGAGTGGCGAGTTGCTGAAATTTCCCCCCCGGGTGCCGTGGGCGGCCAACTGGTTCCTTTCTTTGCGACCGGTTCGGAGTGGAGATACCTTGATGATGGCAGTAACCAGGGGACCGCCTGGCAACAAGCGGATTTTGATGACAGTGCGTGGTCAACGGGAATTTCGCCATTTGGGTATAATGATAATCAGGTGGCCACACCGATTAGTTTCGGGCCAAACTCCGGGGACAAGCACATCACCACGTATTTCCGCAAAACAATTGCCGTTAATGCGCTTGATACCCTCAACTCGATCACTCTGAGCCTGCAGCGTGATGACGGGGCGGTTATCTACGTGAACGGGGTGGAGGTTGCCCGTTCCCAGATACCTGCCGGGGACTTTGACTTTGATACCCCGGCGTCAGCAGCACGGGATGAGGATGCGTTATTTGATTTCGATATTCCCCTACTGCTTTTCCTTGAAGGAGAGAATGTGGTGGCAGTCGAAGTGCACCAGGCGAGTGCCGGCAGCAGTGACATGATTTTTGACCTGCGCATGAACGGTATTACGGGTGCTGCCACCGGCCCTGAATCCGTCAAGCTTGAATGGGATGCGCAATGGCAATCGGGTGAACTTGCAGGCTTTGACAGCCGGGTTGTCATTCCAACATCCGTAGTGCGTGCCGGGAGGTTGTATCGGGCCCGTGTCCGTCACAAGGACAACACCGGTCGCTGGAGTCACTGGTCTTCCCCGGTTGAGTTTGTCGCGACATTACCTGATATCAGCGAGCTTAAAGACGGGCTGGTTGTGACTGAGCTCATGTATCATCCGCGCAACCCGGGAGCGGAAGAAATTGCCGCGGGTTACACTGATGACGATCTCTTTGAATTTATAGAGTTAAAGAATGTGGGTGATGTGACCCTTGACCTGCGGGATTTGCGTTTCACCAAGGGAATTGATTTTGATTTTTCCACGGCGGACATCATTTCCCTGCCCCCCGGCGGGATCGTGCTTGTGGTGAAGGATATCGGGGCCTTTGAGATGCGCTATGGCGAAGGATTGCCGGTTGCCGGGCAATGGCAGGTTTCCGACAGGCTCGACAATGGCGGAGAACGCCTGAAGTTGTCCTTTGGTGCCGGCGAGGCGGTCCGGGATTTCACCTATGATGATGTTTTACCGTGGCCGGTTGCACCTGATGGTTCGGGATTTTCGCTGACCTTGAGGTCGCCTGAATCCCTTCCGGACCATGCCATTGCCGGAAACTGGTCGGCAAGTTCCACCTTGTCGGGGACACCAGGGATCGATGACCCGGGTAAAACACCGGGGTATCACGCTTGGCGTGAGGCACTCTTTGGCCCGGGTGAGCCTTCCGGTGGCGGTGAGCTTGATGACCCGGATGGGGATGGCGTGGTTAACCTTGTGGAATACGCTGCGGGGAGCGGTGCCATGGATGGCGGTTCCGTGCCGGCAATGGCAGTTTTCACCGTGGTTGAGGATAACCAGGATTTCCTGGCCGTGACATACACAAGGCGGGTGGACCGTTCTGATATCACGTGGCGTGTCGAGTGCTCAACGGACCTCGTTGAATGGCAGAGCGGACCCGGGATAACGACCACTGTGTCGCCTCCGGTTTTTCACGCTGACGGCACGGAGACGGTCAAAGAGGCCTGCCTGATACCCATCAGGGAGAGTGTTGGCCAGTATTTGCGCGTGGTCATTGAATTACAACCATAGCAGGCTTGAAGAAGGCCGGGGAAGCGCAGCGCTGCTATCCCGGCCAGTCCGTTTCTTGCGTTTTCAGGTAAGGATTACTCGATGAGGCGGATACGGTAGAGCTGTGTCTTTAGATCGGCGGCGATAGGATTAACCTGGTCGATGGTATAGGTTGTTTGCTTTCCTTCTGCCGGAATGAAATCATTTAATTCAAGCCAATTGGCAAGGTCATCAGATGAATCGATTGCGTAGGTGCTTCCCGGTTTTGAGCTGAACGTGATTTCCAGCTGGTTTTGTGCCGTATTATAGGCAATTCCAGTGATGGTGAAGGGTGCAATCCGCCCGGCAATACCTGCATAGGCTTCGTTGATCTGCTGTTCACTGAGCAAGCGGTTTTCATAGTAATTCAACAGGGCGATGTCGCCGTTAAAGGCCGCGTGAAAAAAGGTGGTGCTACCCGGGATATTGTTGCCTTTGCCGATTTCAGCGAGGTCTCCGCCATCCCAGTCGTTAATCGTGCCGCTACTCGTTACCGGTCCGGCTGCGAGTTGGCCGTTAATATACATCCTTGCCGTGCCCGTTGCTGCCGAGGCAACCTCTGCGAGGCACACGACATGGTAAAAATCCGTTGCCGGCCCGATTTCAGCGAGGTCCTTGGAGATTACCAGCCGCTGTGCGGTGCTGTTGGCATCCTGGAACCGGAAATCCAGCACGCTGTCGGCAATAGTGATCGCGGTACCATCGCCGTTACCGCCGGTATTGAAAAGGACATGTGTTCCCACGAAGTCGCCGGGCCTGAAGACCATCTCCCAGGTGACATTTGCCTTGGTGACCAGGTCGCCGAGGCCATCCTGCCAGGAGTCGTTGGGGTTGGAGGACAGGTTGAAACCCGGTGAATTGACCCATTGGGAAACCGTGCTGAAGTTGCTCGCTCCTGATTGCACGGTTCCTCCTGCAGTGTTGATAAAGCGTATTGCGTTGTTGCCCGTCACGTTGATGTGCGGCGACCACAGGGCAAGATTCCCTGCGGGAAGGCCGGCAGCTGTCCAGCCCATGTTTGGGCTGCCGGAATCAAGCACGGTTACCGTGAGAGCTGTTGTCGTTACCCCCCAGTTATTGGAGGTTCTCAGCACGTAGGTCGTGGTTTCATCCGGGGAGAGAGTGAGTTGTTCCTCTCCGGTTACATCTGTCCCGTTCAGGCTGATTGAAGTTTCGCCGAACACATCCCAGTAAAGGTCCACAGACTGGCCCTCGATGATGGTTGATGCGCCGAGGTTGACAAACCTGTTGATCACCGGTGGATCCTCCACCAGCACCCTTACCTTTTGTGAGTCGGTAAGCTCACCCCGTGTGCCGGTGAGCGAGTAGGTGGTAGTAGTGATTGGGTTTATCGTCACCATGGTGAGATTGGAGACATCACCAATCCCGTTGTCGATCTCAAGCGCATCATTGGCAGGATCGCTGACCCAGGACAGGGTGATGGGTTGACCGCTGGCCACAACCTCCTCACTGGCATCAAAGCTGGTGATGACTGGCGTTCCGTTGGCGAGGGAGTCAATCGCCCGGGCATCAAGGGCCTCGTTATAGATACGCACATCGTCGATGCCTCCATACCAGTTGTGGTTGGCCTGGAAATCATCCCCGATACGCACGTCAGCGGAGGAGGCGGTGTTGATGGCAACACTCTGGCTGGCACTTGGCGGGGTTGTGAAGTTTCCAAATTCAGCATCCAGCACGCCGTCGACGTATAGCCTGGAGTCCAGGATGTCGGGGCTGCCGTCGTTTTCCCAGGTGACGGCGACATGATGCCAATTGCCGTCGGTGATGACCGTATTACCGACAAAGAATCCCCCGTTTGCCTCGACACGGATTGTGCCCGGGATCCCGTTACTCGTCTGGATACGGAAAGTCCATTTACTGCCGGTTTGGTTGATGCCCCAGGAGAGGATTCCCCGGTTTTGAGGGTTGGTATGGCTGGTCCGGACCCAGGCAGCGATCGTCCGGGCACCAGTGCCTGAGATACCCTTGTATCCAACGACATTGACCTGGTCGTCAATCCCGTCAAGTTCCAGAGCGGCATTGGTTCCGGAAGGCACCGGGGGTAGATTCACCGTATTCCATACTGCTGTGCCGGCAATGCTCCCGTTGTGGTTATTGATGTGATCAGCGGCGAGAACCCCGGTTGCCTCGTCGATTTTCCAGTGGGCGACGAGTTCAGCCTGGCATGGTGTTGATAACAACAGTATCACAGCGAGGAGGGATACAGTGGAAGGTGCGGGCATTGGAATGAAGGGTTCCTGTTTCACGATTTACTGAGCATTAGCCTATTAGATAAACACAGGGCTTAACCTTAAGCGAAACAAAACGGGAATATCAGGATTGATCTTCTGTAACATGATCTAAGGCTTGCATCCATGGTATGGATTCCGCTTTGCTTGTGGTGGAGATGATAATCACTTCCCTGGAGACATTTATCCTGCATGTGCCGGTAACCCGCGACGGTATTGCCGACAGCACACATTCGATCACCCATTGGGGAATGCCCGGGGTGATGGTACATACCGACAGCGGCAAGGTTGGCTACGGGTTCACGGGGACACATGCCCACCTGGCAAGTGATCGCCTTATCACCTCGTGCATTGAGGATTGTTATGGTGAGCTTCTTGTTGGGGAGAATCCGCTGGAAATTGAGAGATTGTGGTCAAAGATGGCCTATCATCCGCCACTGCAGTGGGTCGGGCGGGCAGGAATCGTGACAATGGCATTGGCGGCGGTTGACATTGCGCTCTGGGACCTGAAGGCCAAGGAAGCCGGCGAGCCGTTGTGGCAAACACTCGGAGGGAGTGAAAATGCCGAGGTTGAGGTATACAACACGGATGGCGGATGGCTGAATTTCGGGCTGCAGATGCTGGTGGATGACTGCAGGCGGCTGGTGGAGGAGGAAGGTTATAAAAGTATCAAGATGAAGGTGGGAAAAGAGGATTTCACTGAGGATCTCAGGCGTGTTGAGGCAGTGCGTGAGGCAGTTGGACCGGGGGTGAAGCTAATGACCGATGCCAATGGACGATGGCGTATGCCATTGGCAATTGAGGTTGCCGACAGGCTCAAGGATTATGACGTGCAATGGATAGAGGAACCGCTTTGGCATGATGATGTGCGTGGGCATGTTGAACTGG
>CAWVVE010000144.1:0-5810 GCA_963933075.1 uncultured Verrucomicrobiaceae bacterium
CTACGCGGGCGGCGAGGTGCAGGAAGGCCTGGCCAATATTTCACCAATGGCCGCGCTGGCACTTTGCGGCGGCATGTTTTTTCCGCGCCATATTGGTGCCGGGCTTACATTCGGTGCATTTATCACCAGTGATATTCTCCTGAACCTGCATTATCACCAACCCCTGGTAAACCCTTATTCGATTATCCTGCTGCTGGTTTTTTCCATTCTTTTTATGAGCGGACATTTTTTGCGCCGCAGAAGAAGCGCGACGGTTTTGTTGGGTGCCGCCGTTGGCGGCACGCTGCTCTTCTATTTATCAACCAACACGGCGGCGTATTTTTTCGAACCGTCTTATCCCCGGGGTTTTGCGGGGTGGATTCAGGCAAGCACCATTGGCCTCCCGGGATATCCGCCGACATGGGTATTTGGCTTGCGCTCACTGGCAGGTAACCTAGTATTCGCGCTGGCTTTCTATTTGGTGCTGCGGCCTCTTCCAAAAAATGCCGCGGTCTGCGCCACTGCCCGAGCGGCATAAAGACCACATCACTTCATGACTACCCAACTGGCCGATCAATCGCACTACGCGCAGGCGGAAGTAAATCTGCAGCTTGATGCAGATGAAAAGATCAAAATTATGCGCGATATGATGCGCATCCGGCGCTTCGAGGAGGCCTCGCTTAAATATTACAATGCCGACAAGATGGGGGGGTTTCTGCATCTTTATATCGGACAGGAATCCATTGCCGTTGGCACCGTCTCACTGTGCGGGAAAAATGATCACATCATCACCGCATACCGTGACCACGGGCACGCACTTGCCGTTGGCATGGGCATGAATGAATGCATGGCAGAGCTTTTCGGCAAGGCCACCGGCTGCTCGAAGGGGAAGGGCGGATCAATGCATTTTTTTGCTCCGGAAAAAAATTATTGGGGAGGTCACGGGATTGTTGCCGGGCAAACTCCACTGGGAATAGGACTTGCATATGGCGTTAAGTATAAGGGCCTTACAGGATCATGCCTGTGTTTTCTTGGTGATGGGGCAGTGAACCAGGGAACTTTTCATGAATCGCTGAACCTGGCTGAGCTTTGGGATCTCCCGGTGATATATATCATCGAAAACAACGGATACTCCATGGGCACGAGCCAAAAACGCTCCTCGGCATTCAAGGGCAGCCTGGCACAGCGGGGAGAGGCGTACGGCATTGCTTGGGAGAGCGCCAAGGGTCATGACATCTATGAGGTTCGCGCAAAAACCCAGGAAGCATTAAACCGGGCACATAAGGAAAACCGCCCAACCATTCTGGAGCTTGCCACGTATCGTTACCAGGGCCATTCCGTCGCGGATGCCAATACCAAAAAATACCGGACGCCGGAGGAAATAGTGCACCACAAGGAAAACTTTGATCCCTTAAATGTATGGAAAAACCAATTGTTCAAAGAAGGAATACTGAGCGAGGAAAGCTATCTTCAAATTGATATCGAGGCAAAGGCCGAGGCAAAGGAAGCGGTCGAGTTTGCAGTGCAGAGTCCCTATCCTGAGATTAAAGAAATCACTGAGGATGTTTATTTTGAAGTGGATGAAGGGAGCGAAGCGAGCAAGCACGGACGGCATTTTTTCCACGACTAATTCTGCCTTAAGCCTCACCAGACACTGGAAGCACCTCCCCATTGAATCATGACGTTATATCGGCACGCACTAAACAGAGCCCTTGATGAGGAACTTGCCAATGACGACAATGTCGTCATCATCGGTGAGGAAGTGGCCGAATATAACGGCGCCTACAAGGTCACAGAGGGCCTGTGGAAAAAATGGGGAGACAAGCGCGTGGTGGATGCACCGATTTCTGAAGCAGGCTTTATCGGCATGGGAATAGGTGCGTCAATGCTTGGGGTGCGGCCGGTGATGGAGTTAATGTTTTTCAGCTTTGCCTATGTGGCATTTGACCAGATGATCAACAATGCGGCGTGTGTGCGCTATATGTCCGGCGGATTGATTAATTGCCCGATTGTTGTTCGTGGTCCCGCCAATGGCGGCACGAATGTAGGCGCCACCCATTCCCACACTCCGGAGAACCTTTTTGCGAATATGCCGGGGCTCAAAGTGGTCGTGCCCGCAACCGCCCGGGATGCATATGGCTTAATGAAAAGCGCCATTAGAGACAATGATCCGGTTTATTTCATGGAAAATACGCTGCTTTACGGCGATCCGGCAGCCGCTTCAGAATTGCCCGAAGAGGAATTCACCCTGCCAATAGGGAGCGCTGAAGTAAAGCGCAGCGGGACGGATGTCAGCCTTATTGCCCATGGGCGCTCCGTGCTTGTGGCCCTTGAAGCCGCAAAACAGCTTCAGGAAGAAAAAGGAGTGAACGCCGAGGTGGTCGATCTTCGTTCAATCCGCCCGCTGGATGAAGAAACCATTCTACGCTCTGTGGTCAAAACTCACCGCGCGGTTTTAGTTGATGAAAACAAGCCGTTTTGTGGAGTCAGCTCTCAAATTGCCACCACCATCCAACAGGAAGCCTTTGATGATCTGGATGCACCGGTTCTGCGCGTTACCTCTATTGACGCCCCTGCGATTTACAGTCCGCCACTGGAAAAAGAACAGATTCCTAATGTCCGCAGGGTAGTCGAGAAAGTTATGCAATTAGGCTAGGTTAACCGGGATGCCCGCATTCCATTAATACCACTTAGAGAACAAAAAGATGCCAAACTTCGTACAAATGCCAAAGTTGAGCGACACCATGACGGAGGGAACTCTCCTGAAATGGTTGGTTAAGGTTGGCGACAAGGTCGATGTCGGCGATCCTCTTGCCGACGTCGAGACTGACAAAGCAACCATGGAAATGGTTGCTTTTGATGAGGGAACCGTGGGCGCCCTTTATGTCTCGGAGGGGACCAAGATGGGCCTTGGGAAAACCATGGCGGTGATCATCGAGGAGGGCGAGAGTGCGCCGGATCAACCGCCCGAGAATGGCGCCACCGATGTTGACGTGGAAGAGCCGGATGCCAGTGCAAAAATTACGCCTGCAGAGGCTGTACAAAACACAACGGAAACCCCGGGCAGCGCAACTCGCGTAAAGGCTTCTCCCCTTGCGCGCAAGATTGCCTCGGCGGAAAATATTGATTTAACGACGATTGCCGGCAGCGGGCCCGGCGGCAGGATCGTGAAAGCTGATCTTGAGGGGGCGGCAGGCGGCACTGCTCTCAAGGTTGCCGCGCGAGAACAGGGCGTCAGGGCGCCGAGCCCGGTGATCCCTGATCCTGCCGAGGCCGGAGATCAGCGCATCGTTTTGAGCTCAATGCGTTCCATCATCGCTGAGCGACTGCTGGCATCCAAAACCCAGATTCCACATTTTTATCTACACGTGGAACTTGATGCCGAGCCCATGATGATTCTGCTCAAGCAGGCCAATATTGCCGCCGGGGAAACATCCAATAAACTCACTATCAATGATGTAGTGCTGAAGGCAGCAGCCAGTGCTGCCGTGGCCGAGCCTCGCGTCAACGCCTCCTTTGATGGCGATGCAATTATTCAATATGCCAATGTAAACCTTTCGGTGGCCATTGCCCTTGATGATGGACTGGTAACCCCGGTGATTCGGTCAGCGCAGGATAAAAGCCTCTCAGAGATAAGTCTCGAAGTAAAGGATTTCGCCGAGAGGGCAAGAGCCAAAAAACTTTCTCCTGATGAGTTCAGCGGCGGAACGCTGACGGTTTCCAACCTGGGTGCATACGGGGTGAACAGCTTTGATGCCATAATCAATCCCCCGCAGTCGGTCATTCTATCCATTGGCGGAATTGTCAAAAAACCGGTGGTCGATAATGAGGGTCAAATTGTACCGGGGACGCGCATGGACGTGGGCATCAGCTGTGATCACAGGGTTGTCGATGGAGCTGTTGGCGCGTCATATCTTGCGCAATTCAAGAAGCGCATAGAGAATCCTGCGAGTATACTCCTTTAACTGCGCCCCCTGTCCAATATTCATATTGCGCGTAAGTTTTCTTGTGAAGCGGCCGCTGAATAGTCCTTCAGGCGACCACGCCCCCTGCTTCCGCATCATCTGACACAAATGATTGAAGATGGACGTGATTAGGGCTCTCGAGTCCGGGATCTTCACTAATAACGTGGCGGGCCAGATCACGCGCCTTCTGAACCAGGCCGGGTTGTGTGACGAGGTCGCCCAGCTTCAATCCACTAATCCCGCTTTGTGCAGTTCCGAGCAATTCGCCCGGCCCGCGCAGCTTAAGATCAGCCTCGGCGATTTCAAAACCATCGGAGGTTTTCTCTAGGACACTAAGTTTTTCACTGGCCTCGGCAGTAGGCTTGTCGGCCATCAATATACAGTAACTCTTGTGCACCCCCCGCCCGATCCTGCCGCGTAATTGGTGAAGTTGTGCCAGGCCAAACCGCTCGGCATTGTAAATATACATCATGTTGGCATTGGCAACATCAACGCCAACCTCGATAACAGTAGTGGTTACCAAAACGTCGGTTTTAGCCTCCCTGAAATCACGCATGATGGCTTCTTTTTCCTCTGCGGGAACCCGGCCGTGCAACAGGCTGCACTTGAAGGGTGCTAAGCGTTTAACCCAGCTTTGATATTCTCCATCAACTGATTGAGCCTTAAGCTTATCCGAATCCTCCACAAGCGGGTAGACAATGTAGGCCTGCCGACCTTTGGCGAGGTTATCCTTGAGGAAACGGCTTGCCTTTTGGGCGTCTTTACCCGCCGCCCGCACAGCAGTAATGATTTGACCGCGCCCTGCAGGCAACTCATCGAGAACAGAAACATCAAGGTCGCCATAAACGGTCAGCGTAAGGGTGCGGGGGATAGGTGTGGCGGTCATAACGAGGACGTCCGGACAAGCTCCCTGGCCGATCAATTTGCTCCGCTGCATCACGCCGAATTTGTGTTGCTCATCAATGACCACAAGTCCGAGGTTCTCAAATTCATGCTCCCCGTAGAAAAGTGCATGCGTGCCCACAAGGACCTGTGGCTGAGATTCCTCAAAAAGCGGCATTTCCTCATTTTCTTTTCTTGTTGCCGTGCGCAACCCGACACGGATGCCAAGTGGCTGCAGCCAGCGGCTCAACACAAGGTAATGCTGCTCGGCGAGGATTTGCGTGGGTGCCATCAATACCGCCTGACAGCCTGATTCAACAGCAAGTAAAATGGCTGACACGGCGACCAGGGTCTTGCCTGAACCCACATCACCCTGAAGCAGGCGATTCATTGGGCGCGCAGTTTCGAGGTCTGCGCGTATTTCGGCAATACAGCGCGATTGCGCTCCAGTCATTTTGAATGGAAGAGAAGCTTCAAATTGATCAAAAATCTTTCCTTTGCCACAGTGCATTGCGCCCGGCACGGCGGCTTGCCGGGCACGCCGCCGTGCAACCTTCAGTTGCAGAATGAAAAATTCCTCGAGCGCGAGAGTTCTGCGGGCCGCGGCGAGCTGTGCTTCAGACTCAGGAAAGTGAATTGCCCGCAATGCCTGACCGCGTGGCAGCGGCAGCTTTTCATGAAGTGTTTGAATATCGGGTAAAACCTCAGGAAAATCCTCCGCCTGGAGCCCAGAGGTGATTTCGAAGAGCACCCTGCGCAGCAGGCGCTGGCTGATACCTTCCTTAAGGGGGTAGATGGGCGTGATGCTGCCAAGGTGTATGCCCGATTCCTCCTCCCCGCACTCAAAGGCTTCAAACTCGGGATGGTCGATGACCAGTCGCTTACCGCTTTGTTTTACTTTGCCGTAGATGATAACCTGATGACCAACTGCGAGTAGCTTGTGGATAAACGCCATGTTGAACCAACGCAGCGTGACACGGTTCA
>CAWVVE010000145.1:0-5807 GCA_963933075.1 uncultured Verrucomicrobiaceae bacterium
GAGCACACCAGCTCTCAAGAAAATTGAAATTGGCAGCAGGCCTGAAATCGCAGTTGTTGGATCGGGCATTGAGGGAAGTGTTACCGTTAATGCCGGTGATGAGTTTACAGGCAGGCTGGTGTTCGAGCCCGGAACAATCCGTGTCTCGGGGGTGGGTGGCAAGCCGTTGTCCCCGGGTAAGGCAGGGCAGAGCTCTCCGCAAACTTTCGCCAGTAAAGACGTGAAAATTATTCGGTTTACCAAGGTGGAGGCGGAAACTGCTGCCTCTGCCGAAAAAAGCCCACCTTCACCTAATCGAAGAATCTGGCTCAAGGGTGGGTCGCTGATGGTGGGAAAGATGACGGATATTGACTCGAAGTCGATAACCCTGGAGATCGGTGGAGGGTTGACCATGCTGCCACGTGCAGCGGCCGCGGTAATTGATATGGGTGGTGGAACCGTCGAGGGAGAATGGAGATTGATGTTGCGGGAAACCCCTCCTGGATACCTCCTTGAGAATAACAATTATGTGGAAGCTAAACTGCAGGGGATGACCAAAGAAGGCGAATTTTCCACATGGTCGCCGATCTTTGGCAGGAAGGAAGTTGCCTTGAGTAAAGTTCGTGCGGTGAAACTCGCCAGTATTCAAAAAAAACAACCCAAGGGGTTCGTGATCACAACCCTCTCGGGATCAATAATTCTAGCCGACTCCATTATTTCAAAAGGAGCGCGCCTGATTGTGCGCGACAATTCACGTTATTTTCTCAATATCCACGCTTCCGAGGTTTTGGAGATCCGGAGTGCCGGCGCGCTAGAAGTGCCCTGACAAAACCCGGGAAGCTAAGCTGGAATTTGAGTGGCAGTCCTCTGAAAAGCGCTACCCTCAGGGAGATTCCGGTCAAGTCGCGCAATAACGATTTGCACATGCGCTTCCGGATATACCGCGAGCCGGTGTTAAAAAAATCTTCCCTCAGCCACAATCCTGCATAAAATCACAATCCAATCATTTCTTTCTATGGCAACAAAAGTAGGCATCATCGGAGCTGGCGGCATGGTCAGCTATCATATTCAGGGATTTAAGCAGGCAGGAGCTGAGATCGCAGCAATTGCCGACGTCAACGAGGAGGCGGCACAGAAAATTGCCGATGAAAACACCATTCCCAAGGTCTTTGGCGACGTTGCTCAGATGCTGGCACTCGATGAAATCGATGCAGTCAGCATTATCGTCCCCAACAAGTTCCACGCTCCCCTCGCCATTCAGGCCCTGGAGGCAGGCAAACACACCTTCTGCGAAAAACCTCCCGCATTGAATGCCGCGGAAGTTGAGGAAATGCTTACCACTGCGCAAAAAGCGGGGAAAAAGCTGATGTTCAACTTCAACAACCGTGCACGGCCCGAGTCCTACGCCATCATGGAGAAGATCAATGCCGGTGATATCGGTACCATCAATTCTACCCAGGCTAAGTGGTGCCGGCGCACCGGCATTCCCGGATTCGGCGGCTGGTTTACCACCAAGGCTCTATCCGGCGGCGGTCCGCTCATTGACCTGCTGCATATGCTGGACCTGGCAATGTATTTCATGGGCTATCCAAAGCCCACCCATGTGCTGGCACAGACCTTCGATGACTTTATCACTGACAAGAATTTCAAAGGACCCTGGGGACTACCGGACAATGACGATGGCACCACTGACGTCGAGGCGGCAGCGCACGGAATGGTAAGCTTTGAAGGCGGCCAGATCTGCTCCTTCCAGATCAGCTGGGCGGAAATGATCAAGCGCGAGGAAGTCTCCGTGGTCTTCCAGGGCAGTAAGTCAGGCGGCAAGATCGAGCGCCTCTTTGATGAGGATGGACTGGATGAAACCGCCATTGATACCTGTGAAATCTACAGCCAGAACGGTGCCGAGCGCGTTGACACGACCATCGAAGTTGAAGAGTGCGAGGACATGGGCAGGATCAGGTCAGCGGCCAACTTTATCCTTGCGCTCGAGGGCAAGGAGGAAGCACTCAATACCCCGGAACAGGCATTGACCCTGATGAAGGTAATCGATGCGGCATATGAATCTGCAGCAAGCGGAGCCCCGGTCTCCTGCCGGTAATGCGCCCTTACACTAATTAAACCTTAGCAATCAGAAAAAGACATGAATCGTAAACTACGCATGGGCATGGTCGGCGGAGGCCGTGGTGCCTTCATCGGGGCCGTCCACCGCATGGCCGCCAATCTCGACGGAAAAATTGAACTTGTCGCCGGGGCGTTTTCCTCCGATCCGGAGAAATCCAAGCTCTCAGGTGGAGACTTCTTCCTCGACCCGGATCGGGTCTACGGCAGTTACCAGGAGATGGCGGAGAAGGAATCCGCGCATGAGGACAAGATCGACTTTGTTTCCATTGTCGTGCAAAACCACCTGCACTTTGAGGTCGCCAAGACCTTCCTTGAGGCGGGATTTAATGTCATCTGTGACAAGCCGATGACGCGGACCCTTGATGAGGCCCGCGCACTGCGCGACATCGTTGATGAAACCGGCAAGATCTTCTGCCTGACCCACAACTACACCGGTTACCCGATGGTCAAGGAGGCCAGGCGCATGGTCAGTGACGGCGAACTGGGACGAATCCTCAAGATTGTTGCCGAGTATCCCCAGGGCTATGCCGTAGGTGATGTCGAGGGTGACGGGCAGGGTAAAATCTCCAACTGGCGCTCCGACCCGGCCATTGCCGGTTCCTCAAACTGCATGGGTGATATCGGCACCCACGCGCATAACCTGGTGCGCTATATTACCGGCCTGGAAATCGACGAGATGTGCTCAGAGCTGACTGCTTTCATCCCGGATCGTGAACTGGATGATGACGGCAACAACCTGATCCGCTTCGAGGGAGGCGCGAAGGGCATCATCTACGCCTCGCAGATCTCAAATGGTGATGAAAATGCACTCAATATCCGTGCCTACGGAACCAAGGCATCCCTGGAATGGCACCAGGAGGATCCCAATGACCTGATCGTCAAGTATGCCAATGCCCCGCGCAAGGTATACCGCCGTGGCAATGACTACCTTGGCGAGGCAGCCAACAGCAACAGCCGCACACCCTTCGCCCATCCTGAGGGCTTCATTGAGGCTTTCGCCAACGTTTATCTGGCTGCCGCCCAGGCAATCAGTGACCAGATTGACGGCAACCCGGCACCCGACGGGGGCTACGACTTCCCGGACACCACCGACGGCATTGCCGGACTTGCCTTCATTGACACCGCGGTAAAGAGCAGTGCCAGCGAGCAGAAATGGCTGAAGTTTCCCGAACTCTAGGAACACTCTAACTCAGCTTTGTCTCTCCCTTCATGATTCATTGCCTGCCGGTCTTTCCGGAAAGGCTTCTCGGATTTTAAGGATAACAGGTCCCGAATACAGGTTAAGCAATCAAGGATAATCCCTTGAAGTGATATCAAGTCTCGCTGACACTTTCCCTAACCCAGGTAATTGATGGATACTGCGGAAAACACCAAGAAAAACCCCTGGTTAATTGCGGTCATTCCTCTGGCCCTGATCAGCCTCGGGATCCTGATAAGCCAATTTTTCCGGGCAACGGAGACACCAGTCACCAAGGAAAGTGTATTCAGCATCTGGGTTGCCGAGGCTGAAATCGCCGCGACAGGAAAAAACAATGACCGCTGGGACAAGGACCGCAGTGCCCCCGACCCCGGAGCCCTGGTGACCTGGCAGGATCAGGTGGTCCTGGAGACTGTTGTTGCAAAAGATTCACTCATTGCCCGCTGGGATCCTGTGGCGATCTCTCTCGGGGATGTGGTCCTTAACAAGGGCGGAATCAGCACCTCCTCAGTCAAGCGAATTGCACGCATCAAGAATGCCCGTGAAGGGAACTTCAGTGTCGCTCTTTTTGACGAGGATATTATCGGTCGTGACTTCATTGGCGGATGGAACATTCCCACCAGGCAGTTGCGCCCGGGATTACTTGAACTCAAGTCCGGTGAATCACTGCGCAAAATCGTCCTGGCGATCACCATGGATGACAACCTTGACATGCCGGTGGAAGTCTTCACCCCGAAGGGCGCAGTGTATCTCGATACCCCGCCGAAGGTCATGATGGAAACCATGGAACGCTGGGCAGAGGAAGCCAAAGAGGAGATCGGAAAACTCGGGGAAACCGTCGGCAAGGGCATTAACCAATTGGGAAAGGATGTTGGCGAAAGTATCGGGAAACTCGGGGATCGTGTCGGCAAGGAAAAGGATCGACTCAAGAAAACCCTCAAGGAATCCGGGGAAAAGGCGGGAAGTAAAATCAGGGAATCACTCGAGAAACTGTTGCCCGATCAGGAATGACACGTC
Organism: uncultured Verrucomicrobiaceae bacterium; assembly: GCA_963933075.1. Taxonomy (GTDB): domain Bacteria; phylum Verrucomicrobiota; class Verrucomicrobiia; order Verrucomicrobiales; family DEV007; genus CACIUL01. The sequence continues at coordinate 4,316 of CAWVVE010000145.1, forward strand.
CCCTGATCCTGGGTCTGATCGGCATTTCCTGCCTGCTCTTTGGCAGTGCGGTAGCACTTCCCATTTTCACCCTTGAACCCAAGGCAGGGGAATGGACACCACTGGCCAAAATTATTTCTCCCTCCGACATGCAGGTCAAGGCAATGCGCCTGCTGCAGGGAGTGGCGACACTCTGGAATGAGGGAGAAAAAATACTGGCTTTGTTGATTGCCCTTTTCTCCCTTATTCTACCGACCCTCAAACTCACCATGCTCTGGGTGGAGGGAATGCTGAGCGGGGGCTTGCCAGACAAGTGGATCCGTTTCCTGCGAACCGTGTCCCGCTACGCCATGCTGGAGGTATTCCTTGTGGCACTCACTGTTCTGCTGATCAAGGAAATGCCGGGAGGAAGCCGCGTCACCCTGCAGGCAGGCTTCTACACCTTCAGTGCCTCTGTCCTGCTAAGCCTTATGAGCGCACACTGGATGGAGCGTATTAACCGTCATTAGCACGCCGCAAACCCGTGGCGAAACTCAGCCGATGAAAGTGCAGACATACTGGCAAATGCCCTCGTCCACGGAAATGGTAAACCCGGAATGCTCAGGCACCTCAAAGTGGCTTCCTGTCAGATAAACCGCGGATTCTTCTTTTCCATCCAGTGCAACCGAGCACTGGCCGGCAGTAATCTCCATGCGCTCGGCACTTTCAGTCGCAAAATGATATTCCCCCGGGTAGATAATCCCAAGGGTCACTTTCGCTCCATCGGCAAGCGTGAGTGAATGCGACACTACTTTGCCATCAAAATAGAGATTGGCGAGAGCTGTGGCGGAAGCGTTTTCAAAAGTCATTGTAAGCAAATGGCATTATCCCTGGATAACCGGTTCATGACAACTCAATCACAGCCTTATTGCCGGTAGACACAATAAGGGATTCGACCTTTTCTACCCCGACCCCGAAAATGCCCGCCAGAGCCTGCCGATAACAGCTCATCTGGCTCGCGTATTTTGCAGATATTTCCTGCGGCTTAATCGAGTCGGTCTTGTAATCAATAATGGTGATTTTTTTGGGGTCACCATCATCTCCGCGGAAAATATGCATCCGGTCGACGATACCCGACATCCATTTACCGTCCTGGATTACTTCCAGGGACTGTTCCCTGTAAAGCTCAACATCTGCGGACCCCATCTCGAAAATCCTGTGAATCTCGGTAACAGCGAGGGTTTCCTCAACAATCATGCCTGCCCTGCTTCTGGGCATCCTTGGAATCTCACCCTCATCCAGCCACGCAATCCCCTCAAACAATTCATGAACCTCGCTGCCCAACTTCATTCCTGTCCCGCTGCCCGTGCTGGTGACATCACTCGCTTTGCTTGCTGAAGGAGTCATGCGTGCGCGCAATGACACCACGTCTCCAAGCTGCACACCCCCCTTCACCTCTGGCGCCTTCTCCTTGTCCTCAATAGCCTTGGCCCACCCGGAATTCCCGCTTTGAAATTCATCGTCATCCACAACC
>CAWVVE010000146.1:0-5804 GCA_963933075.1 uncultured Verrucomicrobiaceae bacterium
CTACATCGGCCTTGATGGCAATATCGCTTGCCTGGTCAATGGTGCCGGCTTGGCAATGGCAACCATGGATATCATCAAGTATTATGGTGGAGAGCCTGCCAATTTTCTCGATGTCGGTGGCGGAGCAAGCGAAGAGCAGGTGACCAATGCCTTCAAGATCATTCTGGCAGACCCCAACGTGAAAGGCATTCTTGTTAACATTTTCGGGGGCATCATGGACTGTGATGTAATTGCACAAGGGATAGTAGCCGCGTGTAAGCAGGTCGACCTGGGAATTCCCCTGATCGTTCGCCTTGAAGGCAATAATGTGAAGGCAGGAAAAGAAACACTTTCCAGGTCAGGCGTGAACCTGATCGCTGCCGATGACCTGGCGGATGCGGCACAGAAAGCAGTCAAGGCCATCGCCGCCTGATCTGTCCCTTAACGTTCACTGCGTAAAATATATTTATCAATGTCCATCCTCGTCCAGCCAGATACAAAAATTCTTATCCAGGGTATTACCGGCGGTTTTGGCGGCCAGCATGCCAAACTAAGTCTTGAATACGGGACACAGGTTGTCGCAGGCGTTACCCCAGGTAAAGGCGGGCAGCTCTTTGCAGACAAGGTTCCGGTGTTTAATACTGTCGAGGAAGCCATTGCTGAGACCGGGGCAACAGTGTCTGCCGTCTTTGTCCCGCCGCCATTTGCTGCTGATGCAATACTTGAAGCCGTGGATGCAGAGGTGGAACTTGTCGTGGCAATCACCGAGGGCATCCCCGTTATTGACATGATGCGGGTAGCCGCAAAAATGGAGGGATCAAGCAGCCGCCTGATCGGTCCCAACTGCCCGGGTATCGTCACCCCGGGAGAAGGCCCCCAATCAAGCGGTGGTTGCCGGATCGGCATCGCCCCCGGCTATATCCACAAGAAAGGTTCCGTTGGTGTCGTTTCCAGATCCGGAACCCTTACCTATGAGGCAGTATGGCAAACAACCCAACTCGGGCTTGGTCAAAGCACATGCATCGGAATTGGCGGGGATCCCATTAACGGCACCAGCCATCTGGATGTCCTGAAACTTTTTAACGATGATCCCGAGACAGAATCCATAATAATGATCGGGGAAATCGGCGGCGATGCCGAAGAAAAAGCGGCGGCATGGGCCAAAGAGCACTGCAACAAACCAATTGCCGCTTTCATTGCCGGGGCCACCGCCCCGCCAGGGCGCCGCATGGGACATGCCGGGGCCATCATCTCCGGCGGCAAGGGCACCGCGGCAGCTAAAAAGGAGGCCCTGCTCGATGCTGGTATTGCTGTTGCTCAAACGCCCTCGGAAATGGGTTCCACGCTGGCCAAGCTCCTATAAATTAAAGGAACCAAAATAGATTGGGGACGACAGGCACCCGCCAGAAAATAACCGCCCCCTCTCTTGTATTCGGGGAGATTCATGCGCTAGGCATAACCTGAAGCCCGCATCCTGGGCAAAAGGCCTTTGCCAAGTGTCACTCCTTCCGCTAAGATTCTCGCCCCCTCCCCCAGACTTGGAATTCACTTGGCTGATCAAGTCGTTAATTAAAAGAACACATGGCAGTAGCAGCAAAAGGACTTGAAGGCATTATCGCCAATGAATCAAAGCTCAGTAACGTGGTGGGCTCTGAAGGAAATCTTTTCTACCTCGGTTACACGATTGACGAATTGGTTGAGGCTACCACTTTTGAAGAGGTCGTGCACTTGTTACACCGAGGGAAATTGCCAAACCTCAGCGAACTCGAAGCTCTTACGTCCACCCTGCGCAGCCACCGCAACCTTCCCGAAGGCATTATCAATTTCTTAAAAACTGCACCAAAGGATGCCGGGCCAATGGACGTAGTCCGTACCGGGATATCCATGCTCGGCCTTTATGATACCCGCGGCAACCACCAGGATCGTTCAACCAACGAGGATCGCGCACTGGCCATTATCGCAAAGATCCCTCTTATTGTCGCCGGATATCACCGCGCCAGGCAGGGCCTTGATATCATCGATCCCCACCCCAAACTCAGCGAAGCCGCCCACTTCCTCTACCTCATTAACGGAGAGGAACCTTCAGCGGATGCCGCAAAAACCCTTGATGTTGCATACATCCTGCACGCTGACCACGGCATGAACGCCTCCACCTTCAGCTCACGGGTAACCATTGCCACACTCAGCGATATCTATTCAGCAACCACCTCAGCAATCGGCACGCTCAAGGGGCCGCTTCACGGCGGCGCCAACGAAGGCGTCATTCACATGCTCGAGGAAATCGGTTCCGAGGATGCCGTCGATGCCTATGTCGAAGGCAAGCTTGAACGCAGGGAAAAAATCATGGGCATCGGGCACCGTGTATACAAGGTGCTCGACCCACGGGCGCCTCATCTGCGCAAGATGGCGATTAAGCTCACTGAAGAACTGGGTGATCCAAAATGGATCAACATGTCAGAGCGTATCGCTGGGATCATGAAAGAGCGCAAGGGCCTCAATGCCAACGTGGATTTCTACTCTGCAACAGTTTACTACAGCCTGGGCATCCCCACAGACTTGTTTACCCCGATCTTTGCCATCAGTCGCGCAGCTGGCTGGACTGCCCAGATTCTGGAGCAACTCGATGACAATCGCCTCTATCGCCCTCTAACCGATTACACCGGTCCCAACTCCCAGCCGGCCATCCAGCCGATCAACGAACGTGATTAGTGGCTTTTATCCCGCTGACAACCCTGAAAAAGTGGGTCATCCTATGAAGTTGGCTTGTGAGCCATGCCATGGATAAAGAGGAAAAAGTTACCGGGTTTATTGAGAAAATTCGCAATCGTGTCGGGACGGTCGTAGTGGGCCAGGATCAGGTGGTTGAAAGGTTGCTGATCGCACTTTTCACAAGTGGACACATCCTTCTGCAGGGAATGCCCGGCCTGGCAAAAACGCTACTGGTCAACGCCCTGGGCAGGGCGATACACCTCGAATTCTCACGCATCCAATTTACCGTTGACCTGTTGCCGGCGGACATCCTCGGCTCGGAAATTCTAGACCAGTCATCTGCCACCTTCACGACCCGAAAGGGGCCTGTCTTTACCAATCTATTGCTCGCCGACGAGATAAACCGGGCTGCTCCAAAAGTTCAGGGTGCACTCCTTGAGGCGATGCAGGAGCGTAAGGTGACCCTGGGCAATAAGACTTATCGCCTGCCGGTACCATTCCTTGTCATAGCCACCCAGAATCCGATTGAACAAAGTGGCACCTTTGAACTTCCTGAGGCACAGCTTGACCGCTTCATGTTGTGCCACCGGCTTCACTACCCGGATGCTGATGAAGAGGAGGAAATCCTCAAGCGCAACTTGAACCTGGGCGTCCAGAGAGAAGGGCAAGGCGCAGTTGCCAACACTGAATTTGACATTGTCTCTGACGAGCCCGTGGGGGAAGCGGAAGACCTCAACAGCGCCATTGATGCCACCCACCGGGTGCATGTCAGTGAAGTTTTCATTAAGCATGTTATCGAGCTTGTTGGCCGCACACGAACCCATCCAAACATTGAACTCGGCGGCAGTCCACGGGCCGGTATTGCATTGCTCAAAGGAGCACGGGCGCGAGCTCTTATCCATGGTCGCAATTACGCCATCCCCGATGATCTTTTCGCCCTCGCCGAGGACGTCCTGCTGCACCGTATCCGCCTCAACTACGAGGCCCTCGCCGAAGGGCTTACCGGTGCCGATATACTTGATGAAATTCTCAGGGAAATGGGGTAACAGACCTACAACCCTGCGCAATCAATCTCTCCAGTGCTTATGCAGAAATATTGCCTTGAGAACTGTGACCCGCTAGACTCGCGGCAATTCCTTATCGCGGTTAAAAAGCTGGCTAATGACCTCGGCTATGGCAGCGATCGTTCCCCTTTCCTGGGTTCCGGAATTGAATATGTGCAGTCGCGGCGCTACGAGATCGGTGATCCCATCAAGTCTATCGACTGGCGCGTCACGGCGCGCACTGGACAGTTTCACGTCAAAGAATACGAGAGCCCCAAACGCATGCCTGTCTATCTGTTGATTGACACTTCCGCCTCCATGACAATTTCGTCCAGTCACCCCGGCAAATATGCTCAAGCCCTGCAGATCGCCGGTGGCATTGCTTTTGCCGCACTGGATCGTATTAGTCCGGTTGGCGTGGTTGGGGTCGGCGATCGGGATCTGCTCATCACGCCCAGCCTCTCGCAGGACCGCATCCTGCAATGGATGCATCGGCTCCGTCATTATCGAATGGACGAAAAAACCCGGCTCGGCGATAAGCTCACCCGGCTCCTTCCTGGCCTTGCCAGTCGCGCGTTAATTATCACCCTCTCCGACCTCCATGATCCCGAAGCCCTGCCTGCACTAAAGTTGGCCGCACAAAAGCATGACTGCGTTACCCTGCAACTGATTGATCCGGCAGAAACCACGTTGAAGGGAACAGGATTCGTTCGCATCCGTGAAGCAGAAACCGGAGTGTGCGCAATCGCGAAAAACAATATCGGCATCACAAATCCTGGGGCAATTGCAGAGAAGCTCAACCGCGCGGGGATTGACCACCTGTCCCTATTGACTAACGAGCCCATTGTCCACAAACTGCGCAATTTCTTCAAATCACGTTCACTTCTAGGTCGGGACGCACGTTGAAATGAAAAGCCTACTGTTCTTTTCCACGGCTATCATCATGGCCGCAGTGCAGGAAAAAGCCGCCATTGCGGCAAGGGAAAGTCCCGTCGGCCTCTACAGTGAAATCAGGGACTTTGTTCTTCCCGGCAGCGCGCTTGAACCTAAGCCAATCCGGCAGGATACTGAAATTATTGTCCGTATTAACGCCATCAGGCCCCACGGCAGCTCCTTCAGGTATGACCTGAGCTACTGCGGACTCGAGGAAGGTGAATTCAACCTCTGCCACTACCTGCAACGCAAGGACGGGACGTCCACCGATGGCCTGCCAATACTTCCCGTGCGATTTGATGTCACCCTCCCTGCAGATCGCCTGCAGCCAAACAGGCCAACTCCCGGTGCGCTGCCACAAATTGGCGGATACAGGACATTGTTGATCGCTGCAGGCATTACATGGATCCTCTGCCCGCTTGTCCTGCTCTTGCTCAGGCGCAAAAACCGCCAGCTGGAAAGCTCGTCACTGCCGGAGCCGCAGCCTATTGCCGACCGGATGTACCCGCTTATCCAGGCCGCTCGCGATGGCAAGCTTGACACATCCGGACAGGCAGAACTGGAGCGTTCACTCATCGGCTTCTGGCGTGAACGCCTGAACCTCCACGGCGAAACGCCTGCCACTGCACTGGCAAAGATCCGTCAGCACAAAGATGCGGCGATGTTGCTTGAGCACTTTGAACGATGGCTTCACAGGCCAAACCCGCAATCCCCGGTTGATCTCGAAACCCTGCTCGAGCCCTACCGTGAAGCAATGACAAAACCCCAGGAGAAGGACTGAACACGCAGCATGTTTGCCTATCCTCTGCTGCTCGTGTTGCTTGCCATCCCCGCTGGATTATTCATTTGGATCTGGCGCGGGGGAGGTGCCGGGCAACGCGTTGCCATACCACTGGACGGAGGTATTCATCCACGCCGGAGAATCTTGGCAACGGTGCTCAATTTCACAGCCTCACTGCCGGCCTTACTGCTCACGATCGCTATCCTTCTGCTGGCAGGACCCCAGCAATTCTCCGAGCCGAAAACCAAGAAAAAACTCTCCAACATCCAGTTCGCCCTCGATGTTTCCGGCAGCATGACAGCCCCCTTCGGGGATGGAAACCGATATGATGCGGCAATGTCGGCCATTAATGACTTCAT
>CAWVVE010000147.1:0-5776 GCA_963933075.1 uncultured Verrucomicrobiaceae bacterium
ATGCCGTTGGTGATGAAGACATCAGAATACCCGTCATTGTCGAGGTCGGAGATCTTTACTGTCCAGGACCAGTCAGAATTGGCGAGGTCCATCATGTAGGCCGATTCCATGACCCTGTGCGTCCCGGTATTAAGGAACACGACATTACGCATGTTCTGTGGCGGGCGGGCATTGGCCATGAACTCGGTTTGGGCTGCCGTCATCGAGCCCATGCTGATCTTTCTCTTATAGTGGGTAGTTCCGGACATGTCAGCGGCCATGAAATCGATCCTTCCGTCATTGTTAAGGTCGCCGGTATCTGATCCCATACTGAACATCGGGGTATAGGGGACAATTTCCTCAATGGCGTCCCTGAAGGTGCCGTCTCCATTGTTATGGTAGAGAAAGTCGCGGTCTCCCCAGTCGTTTGCGACATAGAGATCGGGATAGCCGTCATCATTATAATCCCACCATGTTGCCGAAAGTCCGCGATCAAAACCGTGCATCATTCCCGCTTTGCGTGTCACCTCGGAGAAAGTGCCGTTACCATTATTGCGGAACAGGAAATCGGGTCTTCCGGTTGCGCTCCAGTTGACCTGTAATCCCTTGGTGGGGTGATGGCGATAGCTCTTCAGGCGGTAATAGAGGTTGTAGGGTTCCTTGATGAACGGTTTTCCCTCGCGCATACCAATGATGGTTTTGTCATCGGGGGTAGATGGGCCAATCCAGTGGAACTGATTGGTGACAAGGTACATGTCCAGATCTCCATCAAGGTCGTAATCACAGAAGGATGGCATCAGGCTTGAATCCGTCCAGGCAAGCCCGAATGCCTTGGCCTGTTCCTCAAAATAGACCGTTCCTCCTGCTCCTTTTCCTTTATTGATATACAGGCAGTTCGGCTCACCATAATTGGCAACGTAAATGTCGAGGTCTCCGTCATTATCGATATCCACCATGCTGGCGCCCCGACTCCATGACTGGTCCTGGTCAAGCCCTGAGCCTGCTGTGATATCCTCAAATTTCAGCCGACCGACCTGCCGATAGAGCCGGTTATTCCCGGGGGAACTGGCAAGGAACAGGTCCGGGACATCATCGCCATCTATGTCGCCGACAGTTACCCCGCCTGACGACATTCCCGAGCCTGCCAGAGCGGAAAATTGATGCCCGGGGGTGACCTTGTTGACCGGATTTATACCTGATTGCGCAGGCGGAATGGCAGCAAAGAGCTTGCTTCCGGCAGGCCGTTGCTCCTGTTTTCGCAGGATGGTCTTCTCGACCTTAGTGGAGTCGATCTCATTTGTTGCCGGCGGGTTGCTGCCTGTATCGTTATTCTTGGCGCATGAGAGCAGTAAGAGAAAAGCAGTCGCATTGGGCAACAGAACGCGCAGCCAGTTTGCCGCGGATTGGGATATGATGGGCATGCACATTGTTGCGTGGCGACCTCCTGGGATCTTATCAGTTGCCAGAGGTTAAATCGGGATGCTTTATCTGCAGGGTTTTCCGGGGTTCCGGCCGCTCAACCATTGATGAGGTGCCATTTGGCCAATGGACCTTGATCGAGAAGATTTGTCTTTCTGCTCCCAGCCCGAAGATGGCGTCTGGCGGGTTTTGTGAAAGGTATCCCGAACCCGCCCGAACCTCAGCGGTTTGCTTGCTTCCATCGTCAAGATGCGCGGTGATGCGTGATCCCACTCCATGGAGATTTCCCTTTTTGCCCACCAGTTGAACACTGATAGAGCGATGGCCGGTTTGATTCTTGTTGTGGAAAACCATCAGCTTTTCGTTGTTGATGCCAATCACAAATTCATGCCAGCCATCATTATCCAGGTCGACCCGGGTGAGGCTTGTGGCGTCGCCGGGAACAACCAGCCCGCTTTGATCTGGACGAACCGGGGTGAATTTTCCCGTCCCATCACCTTTCAGGAGTTGGCTGACCCCGCCCGCCATGTGCCCTGTTTCCGGCTGTGGGCCGTGGAAGTTCTGCACAAGGTAAAGGTCATCATGTCCATCACCGTCGATGTCGCAGAAATCGACACCGAATGCGGGTGCAATCTGCGCGATCCGTGGCAGTGGCTGGAAAGTGAAGTTGGCTTTGCCGTCATTGACCAGGATGCCGCTGCGCAGTTCACTGGCAGCAAATTGCTGGGATTTTGAGAGTGTTTTTGGTGTATAAATATCGGTTAACGATGCAACGGCGAACCCCTTGTAAGTCTTGAACTTGTCGAAAAGAAACGGCATGGCGTGGGATGAGCAACTGCGTCCGCGAACAGGGTAAAGGGTGTCGTTCTCGTACTCGGCTTCAACCACGCATTCCCTGCCCTGGTTGCCGAAGTCACCATAGAAGAGCCGGGTCGGTTTTTTGATTGAGGCGTGATATTTGGTGTTCAGGCCAAAGTTGCTGACGGCATAGTCAATGTCGCCATCATGGTCAATGTCACTGGCGGCAATTGAGTTCCACCAGCCCCATTGGTTATAGAGCCCTGTGGTTTCTGTCTTTTCCTGCAGCGCACCGCCCGTGTTGTGGAAGTAGCGGATTGGCCCCCAGTCACAGGTCAGCAAGAGGTCCATCCTGCCGTCGCCATCGGCATCCGACCAGATTGATCCGGTTACCATGCCCGGTTCTGAAAGCCCCGGGGCAACCTCGCCGGTAACGTCCTTGAAAATGCCCTTGTCATTGCGCAACAGGTGGCTTTTGGGGGAGAGCGGGTATTTGCCGGGAACAAGCCTTCCGCCGACAAAAATATCAAGGTCACCATCGGAATCAAAATCGCATGCACTCACTGTGCCTCCGCTGTCATGCATTTCGGGCAGGGTTCCGGCAGAGGCCCTGGAGAAAGTGCCACTGCCATCGTTGAGGTAGATTCTGTCCTGAAGCAGGGGATCACCGGCTTTACATTCAACGCCGCCGCTCACCACGTAGAGGTCCATGTCGCCGTCGCTGTCGGAGTCAAAGAAAAGTGCCCCCATGTCCTCGTGGTTGGCATCAGCCTTCCACGCGGAATTGTTTACCAGGGTGAAATCACCCTTGCCCCTGTTGCGCAGGAGTTGCCCGGTGCTGCCCTTTGCCCCGGAAAGGTAAAGGTCCTGGTCCCCGTCTGCATCAATGTCTCCCCATGCCATTCCGGGGCCAAGCTGGGAAAGCTTCTGCGGGAGGAGGGGCTGCAGGGCAAAGTCGTCAAAGGCTTCCTCGCGATGTTCAACCTGCGAGAGGGAAACGGGCATGGGCTCAAACATCGACTGGGGGCGTGCAGTCCCGGAGGGCAGCCCAGGTGACTCTTTTCCCGGCTCGGTGATGGTGAACTGCCTGTTGGCCTGAAGGTTATCAAAGACCTGCCGGTGGCCGCTGGGCCAGAGGACACTCAGGCTCTTAATTTCTTGCTCATCTCCCAGCCCGAAATGAACCAGTGACTCGCCGCTGGCCATGTATCCACGGCTGAGCGTCAGGAAGCGAACCTGTTCGCCTTTACCGGTGTGAACGCGGAGGGTTGCGCCGATGCCGTCACTGTTGCTTTGGGTGCCGCGCAGCTTGACCAGTATGCGGTTGGACTGCTGTGTGTTGTTTTGGTAGATGCTGATCGGTTCATCGAGATTGGTGACGATTAACTCCAGGTCACCGTCACGGTCCAGGTCGGCAGCCGTCGCGGCATAACTCATGCCGACATGGTTCAGTCCCCAGGGTTTGCTGACGTCCTTGAAGGCAAGGTCCCCGAGGTTGCGGAAGGCAAGGTTCTGTTCCTTCAGCGGTCCTGTGCCTGCACGGACATGTTTTGCCCATTCGGTTTCCCCGGGCAGGGCTTTCCGTGAGGCTATGGGGTTGTCGGCGACGTTCAGGTTAACCGCCATGCCATTGGTGATGAACACGTCGACAAGGCCGTCGTTGTCAAAATCGGACAACCTGATTGTCCAGGTCCAGTCGGAGTTTGCCAATCCGCTTATGTATGCGGCTTCCCTGAAACGGTTGGTGCCGGTGTTAATGAAGACGGTGTTGCGCATGTATTGCCGGGGAAAGGCGGTGGTGAGAAACTCCGCGTTATCTGACATGGCCCCCATGCCGACCTTTTGCTTGAAGTGGTTGGTTCCGGACATGTCGGTGATGACGATGTCGGTGAGGCCGTCACCATTGAGGTCGGCTGAGTCCGAGCCCATTGAGAACCAGGTAATGTGGGGGAAAGCACTCTTTATGTCATCTCTCATCGGCGCACCGGGCACATTCCTGAGGAAGAAGTCCGTGTCCTTGAAATCGTTTGCCACGTAGAGATCGGGCCTGCCGTCAGCATCGGGATCCCACCATATGGCGGAGTTGCCCTTGCCGACTAACTGGCCGGGGCGGGTGATGGGGCTGAAGGTTCCATTGCCATTGTTGCGCAACAGGTGGTCTGATTGCCCGACGCTGTCATGGTTGACGATAATGGAGTCCGGGGTATCACCCCTGGTGATCCCGGTGATACCGTAGAATTTCCGGAACTTGGGAAGCACCATGGGTTTACCATCCTTGCCCCTGGCGACAACGGGTTCGTTGCGTTGCCCCTCAGGGTCGTAGAAGAAGTTGGTCATCAGGTAGAGGTCGAGATGGCCGTCGAGGTCAAAGTCACAGAACGCGGGAGTGTGCCCGGCACTGACCAGGTCAAGGCCGAATTTTTTCGCACACTCGATAAACTTTCCGTTGCCCTGGTTGAGGTAGAGTGAATTGGCGGAATCGTAGTTGCACACGTAGATATCGCGGTCACCATCGTTATCAATGTCGACGATGGAGGATCCCGTGCCCCATGCATGGTCCCCTGCCACTCCGGCTGCCTGGGTGATGTCCTTAAAGACGAGGTTGCCCGTCTGGATATAGAGGCGGTTTGGCACCGGTCCGCCGGTGAAGAACAGGTCAGGACGCCCATCGTCATTGATATCCCCGACGGAGATGCCGCCGCAGCCCATGGCAGAGGCATAGAGGTAGTTCAAGGGGTGCGTGTTGGAGATCGGGTTGGTAAACGTGATTCCTGTCCTGGCAGGTTCAAGTGGACTGAAAAGTGGTTGAGCATCCCCCCTGCCGGGTTCGCCATTAATGGCACTGAGCGGCCTGGAGGTGATTGATCCCTCCGCACTGGGAGCGGGTAAGGGTCGATTTCCGGCCTGTCCCGGATTTTCATTTCCCGGGGTGGTGGAATTCCCCGGGCCGGAAGGATCCTGCCTGCAGTTGGCCAGTGGCAAGAGCAAGGCTAATACCAGGATTGGGGATATGGATCTATGGTTCATCTTCCCGGAAAGATGCGGTTCATGGAATTCTTTGCTCACTGTGGGTGATCGGATGCAAAAAACAGGGTTGTTAAGATCGGTTTGCCGCCCCGGGTCGTCAAGGGAATTGGGTTGTCCTTTCATCCGGCAGGAGCAGGGACTGCAGCAGGATACACATGCGTGGGGCGAAAGGGGGGAGGGGCAGGCTGAATCGTGGGTCTCCCGTGTAAAATGTAAGGCGCCGGAGGCTGGACGATTTGCATCGTCCCTTCCTCCGGCGCCCGTGATTGGTTGTGTTTCTGAAGATCTACTCCAGTTGGGCAAGTTTATTAATCACCCAATTCCGATACGCGATACCAGGCGGCTCCTGCCGGCGGATCTGTATCCGTGTAGTCAGGGCCAGTGACATCATCGTCAAGCTCTTCCCAGATGAGCAGGTCAGATGAGCGCTCGACTTTATACTTGGTGCCGGCGGTGTTGCTGAACGTGACTGTTACCGATTCAACACTGGCTGTTGTGCCAACTGTTGCGATATTGGTGATCGCAAGAGGGATTTCCTCTCCACCCAGTCCCT
>CAWVVE010000148.1:0-5767 GCA_963933075.1 uncultured Verrucomicrobiaceae bacterium
CACAGAGAAATTTCGCCAGGAATTCTTTCCAGCGCTTTGTGATTGTTCGCCTTCGGCATGAACGGTATCTTGCGAATTCTCTTCTTTGCCAACAGTTGATTGATCTTCCTGATGGTCGTCTTCCTCAAAAATCACATCTATTTCCTGATCCGGGGAAATTCGCGGGTCATTTGATGAGGATTTCTTGTGTAAGCGTTGCACTCTCCTGATCTCGGCGGCACTGGATGCATCTGTTGATTTGCCCAGGTCGCGTGACTGATTCTCAGCGCTTGACCGGCGATCATCCTGTTCATGATCAGGTAAGACGGGTTTATTAGATTCCGCCAATGGCGGTGTATTGGATCCAAAGGCTTCTTTGTCCCTTTCATCCCGCCCCATTAAGGAGGCGAGGTTGCGCAGGATGGCGTCATTCTCCGGGGCACCGGGAAGATCCTTGTCTGGCAGCCGGGAAGATCCTGAGCCTTGATTTGGAGTGTCCTCGATAGCCATTTAACTAGAGCGTGAAGACTTGTGGAGATAGCCTTACTTCAATGTTTGCGTTTTGACGCGAATATTGGATGCACATTTAACCTCTAGAGGGATTATGTCGAGAATATAAAAAACCGATTGCAACAACGCGATATCAAATAGATGATCTAAAATATCTTTAACCCTTTTGTTGAATCAGATTGATGGCAGACCTAGAAAATCGCTACGAAGACAATCAAAAAGGTAAATTCTATGTCGATGACCAATGTATCGATTGTGACCTTTGCCGAGAAACTGCTCCTGATAACTTCACCAGGCACGATGATGGAGGTTATTCCTACCTTTTCAAACAGCCTGAAAGCAACGACGAGACGGAACTTTGCAACGAGGCCATGGAGGGTTGTCCCGTTGAGGCCATAGGCGATGACGGCGCGGGGTAAATCCCTGTCGGCTCGCCTTTTCATTGATTTCGCCTGAGTGTTATTTTGCACAGGGTCAATAAGCTTGGCTTGAAAGAGAATTAATCGCATAGATTATAAGTCTTTAGCATGAAAAGAAGTGAGGGTAATCGTTCTCAAAGGATTAGGAGGCAGGTGATGGCAGAATGGCGCGGCATGCCAGAGCCGCGCAAACTTGTAGAACCCAAGGAATTGTCCGATGAAGTTGCCCGGGCTCTCGAGAAGCTTGGTATGAATGCGGTGATTGCCGCAGAGGATATTCTTGCTGCCTGGTGCGATATTGTTCCTCCGATTATTGCAGGAAATACACGGCCTACACGCCTCGTCAACGGATGCCTGGAGATCAGTGTTCTGCAGTCGGCAATACATTACACTCTTGAAAGGGAAATGAAGCCGCAATTACTCAAGCGCCTGCAATCCTTGTTCGGGAGACGTCATGTTAGGGAGATCCGGTTCCGCATCGGTTGACACAATGAACTCATTGCAAAGTATCAGGAACGTGTTTCTGGATTGGTCGGGCACCATCGTGGACGACTTACCGCCTGTTTTGGAGGCGACTAATCGAGTGATGGACTATTACAAGAAGCCTTCATTCACTAGGGAACAGTTCCGCCGTGATTTCTGCCTGCCATTTGTTGATTTTTATGACAGGTTTTTGCCAGGCATTTCCATGTCGGAGCTTGATGCCCTCTACACAGAGTTCTTTGATTCATCTGACAAACAGGTCACTGAGCTCCCCGGGGCAAGGGTATTTCTCGATTATTGCCTAACAACAGGAAAACGAATTTTTCTTCTTAGTTCAATCAAGAACGATCATTTTGAGACACAGGCCAAGGCCTTGGGACTACGCCGCTATTTTGATCATGCATACACAGAAGTCCTGAATAAATCCCTGCGTATCCACGGCATCCTGCAAGATCTTGAACTCGACAGCCACGAAACGCTTTTTGCCGGCGACATGCAGCATGATGTTGAAACGGCTAAATGTGCCAACCTGCTCGCTGTAGCGACTTTAACCGGTTATAATAGCCGTGAACAACTTAATGCCGCTGCGCCTGACCTGATTGTAGACGACCTGTCTTTCCTTGTTGAGGGCATTTGATATGGATGAATTTGTTGGTGACAGTATAGAGATCAAGAACCTTAAGGTGGGCGTAAGGGTTGGCATTACCGATAAAGAAATTTCCAAAGTCCAGGAGGTCTCAATTTGCCTGCGCCTAGTGCCCGGTCATTCACTCGGAAATCTCGACGATGACATCACCCGCACTGTGGATTATTATGCTGTCACCGAACGCGTCAAGGAGGTTGCCTCTTCCATTGCCAGAAGATTGATTGAAACCCTGGCAGAGGATGTCGCCAATATGTTGCTCGCCGAGTTTGATCTTGTTAATGTGGCCGTTGATATCAGAAAGTTTATACTGCCGGACACGGATTACGTTGCAGTAAGGCTTGTGAGGCAACGATAGTGTTGTCAAAAAACCTACTAAGATTTGAACAAATGAGCCCATGATGGTGTCAAATATACAAAATGACAGGCGATTCCCTCAGTGCTCCCCTCGTAAAGGAGCGATCATCTACCGATTTTCTTGTCCGAAAAAAAACCGGTGTCGTTGACATGGCGCAGGAGGGGGAGAAAGCAAAGGATGAAGATGAGTTGCTCGTAAGAAGAGCGAAATCCGGCGACACAAGTGCATTTGACCAACTTGTGGTTAAATACGGCCCCAAATTGTACGGGTTGGTTTACCATATGACATCCAGTCATGAGGACACAAATGATCTCCTGCAGGAGATTTTCGCTAAAGCTTACCGGTCCCTGCGCAGGTTTCGCGGGAAATCAAAATTCTATACCTGGGTGTATTCAATCTCAGTAAACATGACTCTCAATTTCCTGAAGAAACGGAACAGGTATTGGAAGATCAGCCTTGATGATGTGGATCGCGCCATTGAATTCGATGATGAATTTATCGAGCAGACATCCAAAGCTGATATTATCCGGGAATGCAATATTCATGAACTTCAGCGCCGACTTAATGAAGCATTGATGCAGCTTACTGATGATCATCGCGCAGTGGTCATCATGTTTGACATCCAGGGGGTGGCTCATGCTGATATAGCAAAGATCCTCAAGGTGTCGCCTGGAACTGTTCGATCCCGTCTATATTACGCTCACAGGCAATTGCAGAACAGCCTGGAGGAGTTTAGAAACTGATCCTGAGGATTGTTATTTTCACGAAGAATCGATCTCCATGCCATTGTTTTATCGCTGACATTTGATGAATGACTTTAAAGAAACGCGTCGATTAATACGCCTTAAGCGTTATGAGCAACCTCCAAAGGGTTATCATGACAACTTTCTCAATGAGTTCCGTGAACGGCAGAGGTCAGAGCTTCTGCGGAGCTCATCAATGCATCTCTTTATTGAGCGCCTGGCAACCTTCACCTGTGATATGGGTAAGAGCAGGTGGTTGATCGGAGGAGCGATGGCATATGGAGTTATTGCATTGATCATGATGATTGACCAGTCTGATGATGGCGATGCGGTCCCGGCACAGGATTATCCGATGGAATCAGATTCTCAAACTTATTTGAGCCCGCTTTTGAATCCGCGTATCAATCTCATTGACGATTTAGTGCCTGTTCTTGACCAGGGGGCAGAGTTGCTCTTCCCCGTTGATTACACTGATGAGGCTCCCGTAAAAAGAGTTAACAGTGTAATTATTGGCTCAAAAACACGGAGCCTGTCGATTCATCCCAAGGATTCCCTCTAGGGGGCGTTTTTTTAGGGCACTACGCCGTAATTAAATTCACCGAACCGCGCATCGGTTATCACCTGCACGACAACGGCGCACCCAGCCGAGTCTGTAACTCAACGGTTCGTTCTTTTGTGGAGACATGAGGAGCGGGTAATTCAGGCGCATTTTTGAGCGTTAAACCTCTGCTGAGATTCGTATTGAATCGGCACTGTTATCCTTTAGGGACACGCCATGAGTTGTTCAGCCTGGGAAATCCACCCGGTGGGAGCGTTTTCTTCTGTGGGTGCTGATATTGCGCTCGGGAAAGCCCTTGAATGTCATCTGGTTTTACTTCCCGCTGAGGTGCCGGAGGATTGGGTCTCTTATGGTCTGAAAGAGTTTTTCTATCGGTGTTCGATGTGGTCACAGCATTGGCATTATACCCAAGATGGGTGGTCACTGCCGTGGCGTTTGGGAGGGGGATTGAAAGCGTTTTTTCTCCTCGTAGTCGACGGCGGATCTTACGGATCAGGTGGAATTCTCTTGGAGGAGGATCGCGTCTTATTGTGGGGATTATGTGCTCGCAGTGTATGGGGAGAGCAATGCTGCCGTTACCCGGGGAAAGCGCTGTGATGCCCCGGTTAAGAGTATTGTGGGACAAAATGGATATACGGCAGTGAATTTCATTATTGTCAGGCTGGATGGGCTCAGGCGATGTCGAGGAATCACCCTTCTAACATGCCATTGAATTGATCCTCCGAGACAATATCAACTGAAAAGGACTCCGCTTTACGAAGTTTGCTTCCTGCGTTTTCTCCAGCAAGCAGGCAACTGGTTTTTGCGCTTATTGAGCCCGATACCCTGCCTCCATTCTTTATTATTATACCCTTAAAGTGATCCCTAGGTTTTGACAGGGTTCCTGTTATCACCCACGTCATTGACGCAAACCGGGGAGGTTTTGAACTTCTTCCAGATGCGCTGTCTTGGCGAGGTGAATAATTATGCGACTCAGGATCAATATCAATTTCTTTCAATTTCCGCAACGTCGCGGCACCAAGTTCAGACTTGAAAAAATTGATAAGTTCCTTTGCCGCGACCCCGCCGAGTTCCGGAGAGATTTCAAATGAGTTAAGCTCATTGGTAATTTCACTTAACCTCGGCTTAATCTCGGCAGAAATAATGCAGCGGCGATCCTTTTCCTCAGCGCTGATTTTTTCCTTCTTGGGGTTAAGGGGATTCGCCTTGAGCCAAGCTTCCTTTTCTCCACGTTCAGCGACAAGTGAAAGAATTTCCGAGCCTGCCAATTCAGTGAAAGTTTCATGAAGCCTTGCGCATTCAATAGCAGCAGATTCACCAATGGCGGGAATTCCAAGCGCTGAAATCCATTTATCCAAGGGCAGTGACTTTGCCCTATCAATGCTATCCTTTAATTGTTTTGCTTTCTTTTCACCAAATCTCCGTGGTTTGCTCTCTTCACCGGACTTTAATCGAGCCGGCTCGAGTTGAAGATTTGCCATTTTTTCAATATCCAGATGGAAGATATCCATTGGGTTTGTCACAAGGCCGCTTTCCACCAGCTTTTCAGCAACCGCATCGCCAAGACCTTCAAGATTAAGGCTGCGCCGCGATCCAAAATGCTTCAGGCTTGTCACTGCTTTTTCAGGGCAGTCGATACTGTTACATTTCCATGCAACAAAGCCCTCGGTCTTACTGATTGAGTCGCCGCAGGAAGGGCAGATTCCCCCAACGTGCTCGAAGAGGTTGAATGGCTTAGAGTCACTAGGGCGCTTTGAAGTGATAACCTTTACCACTGCCGGGATGATTTCCCCGGCCTTTTCAATGATTACCGTGTCTCCGATGCGTATATCCTTGCGTTTCATTTCCTCCTCATTGTGAAGGGTGGCCCGTGAAACGGTTGAGCCAGAGATGAAAACCGGAGAGAGTTCAGCTACAGGTGTCAGCACTCCAGTTCGACCGACTTGTACTGATATGCTATTGAGGAGTGTTTCTTTCTGCTCCGGGCAAAATTTGAATGCGCAGGCCCAACGAGGGTACTTTGAGGTAGATCCAAGTTGATTGTGTAAGCTGATCCGGTTGACTTTAATTACG
>CAWVVE010000149.1:0-5744 GCA_963933075.1 uncultured Verrucomicrobiaceae bacterium
AGATAAAGGTTACCCTGGCAACCGCCCGGGCAGCCAACCCGGAGCGGCTTGTGTGTGTTTTTCAGCCGCACCGGTATTCACGAACCCATCTTATGCGGGAAAAATTCGGCGGGGCTTTCGAGGATGTTGACGCCCTTTATGTGACTGACATTTATGCTGCCAGTGAAGAGCCAATTCCCGGGGTCAGTGGTGAGGTGGTGGTGGATGCCGTGCGGGCAAGCGGCCTGGAGGATGTGTCTTATACGGCCGATGTTCACACCGCGCATCTGGCGATAGGCTCCCGCCTGAGGAGAGGCGACATGCTGTTGACGCTCGGTGCCGGCAATGTGCATGAGGTTGGCGCTGTGCTTGCCCGTGACCTTGAGGTGATTGATAAGTTGCGCCGTGAACTCGATGACCCCGAGACTAACTGTCGTCTTTACGAGCCGATGCGGCGACACACCACAATGAAAGTGGGAGGGGCTGCCCAGTTCTGGGTGGAGCCATCAAGCACAGAGAGCTTCACAAGGGCATTGAGGTTCTTCAAGGCGGCAGGTATTCCTGTAATGATGATGGGCAGGGGGTCGAACCTCATTATCAGGGATGGGGGCATTGCGGGGGCAGTGATCCGGCTCTGTAAGGGGGAGTTTGAGGAGATTTCTGTGGCAGGAGATACCATCGCCGCCGGTGCCGGTGTCCGGTTCAAGAAGATCAGCAATGTCGCGAAGAAAAACAGGCTCGGAGGGTTCGAGTGGATGGAGGGTATCCCGGGCAATGTCGGGGGAGGATTGCGCATGAATGCAGGAGCAATGGGCTACCAGACTTTTGATCAAGTCGTTGCTGTTCGCTATTTGGATTCAGATGGCGGATTACATGAGAAGAGCGGGGAGGAATTCTCTGCCCATTACCGCAATGTCCCCGAGTTGATTGAGAACTTTGCATTGTCGGCGGTCTTTCGCGGTTCTTCATCCAGCACGGAACAGATTGAAAGCAGGCTTGAGGCCTCGATGAATAAACGGCGCATGAGCCAGCCTGTGGCTGCCTGTGCGGGTTGTATCTTCAAGAACCCGGCCACCGTCCCTGCAGGGAAGCTTATCGAGGAACTCGAGCTTGGGGACGCTCAGGTGGGAGCGGCAAGGGTTTCTGAGGTGCACGGTAACTTCATTGTTAACGAGGGTGGAGCGAAAGCAGAGGATGTCATTACCCTCATTGAGATGATTCAATCAAAAGCACGGGAGGATCGGGGCATTGAACTACACACCGAGGTCAAAATTATCGGCAGTGCTGAAGCGTGCTTCTAACGAGTGATTAATTCAAGATATGCCAATTGAGAAAAAAACAATCGCGGTCCTGATGGGCGGTCCCGGCAATGAGCGAGAGGTGTCATTGGTTTCAGGGAAAAGTGTGGCCGAAGCACTTGCCGGATACGGGGCAAGCGTGATTGAAGTGGACCTCAAGGATGACGACTTGAACCTTCCTGATGACGTTGACCTTGTTTTTAATGTCATTCACGGGACCTTCGGTGAAGACGGATCCCTGCAGAAGATGCTAAACGCCCGCAGGATTCCCTATACCGGCGCAGGGGCAAGCAGCAGTGAGCTGGCTTTTGACAAGGGGTTGAGCAAGAAGAGGTTTTCTGAGTCGGGAGTGCCCACCCCTGCCTTTGAATTTATGGCGGTGAAGCCGGGTGAATTACCCTCCATGCCTCTACCTTATGTCATTAAGCCCCCCCGTGAAGGGTCGAGTGTCGGTGTTCATATTATTCACGATCAAGAGCAAGTCGGGAAGGCTGTCGAGGATGTTTCGAAGTATGACCTCGTCGCTCTGGTTGAGGAATTTATCTCAGGGAAGGAACTTACCGTCGGGATCATTGATGGTGAGGCATTGCCGGTGGTTCATATCCAGCCGCGTTCTGGATTTTATGACATGCAGAACAAGTACCCCTGGCTAGGAGGTGGGGATGGAAGCGACTACTTTTGTCCAGCTGATCTTGATGATGACACGACCCGAAGAGTGCAGGAGGCGGCACTTCATGCCCACCAATCGCTGGGAGTTGAAGTTTATTCCCGGGTGGATGTGATCCTGTCAAAGGAGGGAATTCCCTATGTGCTTGAAGTGAACACTATTCCCGGGATGACGGAGACGAGCTTGTTGCCGAAAGCCGCAATATCAGCCGGTTATGATTTCCCGTGCCTTTGTGAGCGCATAGCCGAGTTGTCGATGGATATCCGAAAGAGATAGCAACCTTTGCAAAGATTAAATGAGCAAGATGATAGAGAATCATAAGCAACGTCGGGCGGCCGGGGCTGCCAGTAACGGAAAGGTGCGGTGTCGACACCAACTTGATGTCCAGGTGTCATCAAGGAAAGCCTCGTCGTTGCGTTGGAGGATGAAGCTGCATAGGCTGCTGAAGCTGGTTGCGATGGTGGCATTAGTTGTTTCTGTTACCATCGGTGTTTATCGGGGAATTGACTATTTCCTCTTTGAGAACCCGAGATTTCAGATCAATGAGATTTCCTATAGCAGTGACGGTAATCTTGGCAAGGCGCGTGTCCTTGATTGCCTGGGCTTGAGAGCAGGTGAAAACATTCTGCGACTTGATCTTGAGGCAATGCGGGGGAAAATCCTGACAGAGTTACCCCGTGTCCGGGAAGTTCATATTATACGTGATATTCCGAACCGTCTTTCCTTTGAGATTAAAGAGAGGTTTGCGGTTGCATGGGTGGGAAATACAGCGCGTCTTCAAAGCCCGCAGAGATGCCGGGGAGGTTTGCTTGTGGGAAGTGATGGAGTTGTCATTCGCTGTGAGATGCTTGAACCGGGCTATGAGCATTTACCGGTGATTTTTCCAGAGGGGGAAATCACGATATTGCCCGGAAGCATGATCGAATCTGTGGCCTTGACAAAGGGGCTTGAAATTGTCCTCTCCTGCGGCAGTTTTTTTAAAAAATCACCTGTGAAGCTCCAGTCCTTGCGGGTGACAAGTCCTTATTCGCTGGTGGGTTACCTTAATACAGGGACAGAGGTAATTTTTGGATTGGAGGATATTAATCGACAGATAAGTAATTTGAAGGTCCTGCTTGATGAAGGCACTCGTCGGGGAGAGGCTTTGGCAACTGTTAATCTCTTGCCAAAAAAAAATATTCCTGTGCGTTTTACTGAGCCTGAAGTTCCGACCGGGTCAGGTGCTCAAGTGGTGCCTGTTGCCCCTGAAAACATGGCACCTGGGCGACAGATCGTCCCCAGGCGCGTTCATCGACGGGTGCCCCGGCGAGCAACTGACACACGGGAGAGATAATGATCAGGGTTGACTAATGGGCATTAATCAACGTTATCGCAGGTAGTTCAGATGGCTAAATCCACGATCTATGTCGGCCTTGAGATAGGGACATCCAAGATATGTGTTGTCGTTGGTGAGGTCCGTCCTGATGGAGCGATTAAGATACTTGGGGTCGGACAGGCTCCATCAAGGGGTGTTCGCAAGGGGGAGGTTGTAGATTTTGAAAATGCCCAGGCCTGCCTGCATGATGCCTTGGTGCGTGCAGAAGATCGCAGCGATGTGATGATCAATAACGTGTTCCTTGCAATTACGGGAGCACATATCAAGAGCTTTAATAACCGGGGGACCATGCGCATCCCGGAGGAACAAAATGAAATAACCGGTGATGACCTTGAAGAAGTCAAGGAGATTGCCAGGGATGTCGATATTCCGCAGGAGAATGTTTTCCTGCACAGCATCGTTCGTGACTATTATGTGGACGGGCAGGAGAAGGTGAATCAGCCGGCCGGAATGCTGGGCAAGATGCTCGAGGCCGATTATCACATTATCCACTGCATAAAGACCCGGGTGCAGAACACTATTCGTTGCGTAAGGGAGATTCCTCTTGATGTGGAGGACGTGGTATTCAGTCCCGTTGCCTCGGCGCAGGTCGTCCTGACGCAGGAACACAAGGATCGCGGGTCCTTGCTTATCGACATTGGCGGGGGAACCACCGACTTTGTCATGTATAGTGGTGGTTCAATTTCCAGTTCCGGGTGTATCGGCGTGGGAGGGGACCACGTTACCAATGACATTTCAGTTGTAATGAAGATTCCCCTCACGAAGGCGGAAAAGCTCAAGGTCAATTACGGTGCAGCCATCCTGTCTGAGAGCCCCGATCCTGAACCGATCGTCATTGATGATGATCCACAGCTTGCCGGGCGTGAAATCGATTCCGGATTGCTCAATGAGATTATCAATGCGCGTATGACCGAGACACTGGAGCGGTTGCGTGATCAAGTGTCGATGGATGGTGAACTGGAAGCCCTGGGGGCAGGCGTTTTCCTGACGGGAGGATGCAGTAAACTGGAGGGGCTTGACAAGCTCACTGAGCAGATTTTCAACCTTCCTGTGTCGCGCGGAAATATCGGCAGCATGAGCGGTGCTTCCGCAGCTTTTGAGAATCCTCAATACTCAACGCCAATGGGATTGATACGCTATGCGCAGATTCTGGAGGCCAGTCGACCGAAACTTTCCCCGATACAGCGCCTTGGGAAAAAGCTTGGCGTGATTTTCCGCGGCACTAGACTGTTAATGTTGGCCGGGGTCCTGCTGGCTGTTTTTTCAGTTATTGGATTACCTTCATTTTGAATATTGAACCAAAAATATATACTGACTGATGCTTGAATACGAACGCAACCCGGCGGATGGGAAATCCGTGTTGGCCCCTGGACAGGTAAAAGTAATTGGCATTGGGGGAGCAGGTTCCAATGTCCTTGACCGCATTGCTCTTGAGGGCATGGATGAAGCGCAATTATTGACCCTTAACACTGATGTCCGCGCATTGAATACTTCAGTGGCAAGCGACAAGATACAGATGGGCAAGGGTCTTACCCACGGGCTGGGAGCTGGCGGTGACCCGGAACGCGGTGCTGAGGCCGCGAAGGAGACAATTGATGAAATACGCGCTGCGGTTGAGGGAAAATCCCTGGTGTTTATATGCGTTGGCCTTGGTGGCGGAACCGGTTCCGGTGCCGCTCCTGTAGTTGCCAAGCTGGCCAGCCAGGCAGGTGCGTTCGTGGTCGCTTTTGTCACCGTGCCATTTTCTTTTGAGGGTCGTCGCAGGATTTCCCAGGCTCAGAATGCGTTGGCTCAGCTGGAGTCATGCACCAATGGACTTGTCACTTTTGATAATGACAGGATGGGGGGGTTGGTTTTGCCTACTGACGGGATTCAGCATGCCTTCAGTGCGGCTGACCAGATTATCAGCCAGAGTGTGCGGGCGATTACCAAGTTGGTCTCCCAGCCTGGGCTGGTGCGGATTGGCATGGATGATCTCCTCAGTGCTTTGAAGAATGACAGCTCAAGATGCCTGTTTGGCTTTGGACAGGCACAGGGAGAGAACCGTGCGCAGGAGGCGCTTAAGGGTGCGCTCAAGAGCCCGTTGCTTGATCAGGGCAGGATGCTTGATTATTCCAGCAGCCTGATTGCCCATGTCTGCGGGGGGGAAAATATGACCCTCTTTGAGGTGGAACTGCTGATGGATGAACTTTCCAAGCATGTTAATGATGATGCCCACATCCTCTTTGGGGCTGCGGCTGACAGCAGGCAGGGGGACAATCTCAGTGTAACGATCATCAGCTCTGTGGGCGCTGGAGTGCCTATCAGCGGTCAATCCGGGGATCATGCGCAAGTGATTGAGAAAGTCACTGACGCAGATTTTGAGTTGGATCCAGAGCCAGAGCCAGAGCCAGAGCCAGAGCCAGAGCCAGAGCCAGAGCCAGAG
>CAWVVE010000150.1:0-5733 GCA_963933075.1 uncultured Verrucomicrobiaceae bacterium
ATGTTCACGACCGATCTCGCGCTGAGAACGGATCCGGAATATGAGAAAATCTCCAGGGGCTTCCACGAGGATCCCGATGCCTTTGCCGATGCCTTTGCCAAGGCATGGTACAAGCTGACTCACCGTGACATGGGGCCGCTTACGTGCTGTCTTGGCTCGTTGGTTCCGGCGGAACCCCAGCTCTGGCAGGATCCGGTTCCGCAGGTCGACCATGAGCTGATTGATGACGGCGATATTGCCGGTCTCAAGGAAGGCCTCCTTGGCTGCGGACTGTCCATTGCCCAGCTGGTCTCGACCGCCTGGGCATCAGCGGCAACCTTCCGGGGCACCGATAAACGGGGAGGAGCCAATGGGGCACGTGTCCGTCTTGCCCCGCAGAAGGATTGGCAAGTCAACAGCCCGGATGAACTGGAGAATTCCCTGCAGGCCCTGGAGGGGGTTCAGGCCGCATTCAATAGTTCACAGTCCGGCGGTAAAAAGGTCTCGCTCGCTGACGTGATCATCCTGGGTGGATGTGCTGCTGTCGAGGCAGCGGCAAAGAAGGCCGGGCATGAGGTGCAGGTTCCCTTCACGCCCGGGCGCAGCGACGCTTCGCAGGAAATGACCGATGTGGATTCATTCGCCGTGCTTGAGCCCACTGCAGATGGTTTTCGCAACTACCTGAATCCTGAGCAGGCGGCGCGTTCAGCAGAGGAACTGCTGGTGGATCGGGCGCATTTTTTAACACTGAGCGCTCCGGAGATGACAGTGCTTGTTGGTGGATTACGTGTCTTGAATGCAAATGCCGGACAGTCTGAGTTCGGTGTCTTTACCGAGCGACCCGAGACATTGACTAATGATTTCTTTCTGCACCTGCTCGACATGGGCACGGAGTGGAAGAAGTCGGAAAAATGCGAGCACTTCTTCGAGGGTCGGGATAACGGCTCAGGTGAGCTTAAGTGGATGGCTACTGCTGTTGACCTGGTCTTCGGTTCGAATTCCCAACTGCGGGCGATTGCGGAGGTCTACGGATGTCAGGACTCACAGGAGGCTTTTGTGCATGACTTCGTTGCTGCGTGGAACAAGGTCATGAATCTTGATCGCTTTGATTTGTCTGCCTGATTGCAGATAGGGATACCCTATGAGGAGTCTGTGGATATTATTTTTTTGCAGCCTGTTGGCGGGAGTCGTACAGGCGGGTGATGATTCCATGGGCTTACTGGTGAAGACCGCCCGGCAATCAAAGAATCCCGCAGTTCGTGTGGCCCTGCTCAAGGGTATGCTCAAGGGGCTTGAGGGTCAGCGTCAGGTGCCGGCCCCCGAGGGGTGGGGGGAGCTCTCGGCAGAATTGATGGCAAGTGAAGAGCCGCAACTCCGGACCCTTGCCCGCGAACTGGGCCAGATCTTCGGCGATAAGGAGGCGGCCGAGAATGCTCTCGCATTGCTGCGTGATTCCAGAGCAAAGCCGGCCGAGCGACGGGCTGCCTTGAAGGCCCTGCTGGCCCAGCAGAACCCCGGAGTGAAGGGGGCACTGGCAACCCTGCTCCGTCATCCGGACTTGAGAATTGATGCCATCCGGGCTTTCGGAAAGATACCCGGGCTTGGAGCTGCACAGTTACTGGAACAGTATCCCGGCTTTGCCACCGCGGAGCGCCGCGCGGTGCTGGAAACCCTGGCAACGCGCAAGGACCTTGCCGAGCAACTCATGGCCGCCATTAAGCAGGAGGTGGTGCAACCCGGTGAAATCCCGATCTACACTGCTCGTTTACTTACCGGCATGCTGGGGGAGCCCTTTACGCGTGTCTACGGTGACTTGCGTGAGCAGACTGCCGACAAGGCGGAATTAATCGAGAAATATTCCGCCATGCTGGACTTGCCTGAGGCCGGTAAGGCGGATCCGGTCCATGGGCGAGAGGTGTATGCCAAGCTCTGCGGAGTCTGTCACCGGATGTATGGCGAAGGCGGCATCCTTGGTCCTGACCTTACCGGTTCCAACCGGGCAAATCGCGAATACATTCTGCTGAATATCGTGGATCCGAATTTTGATGTTCCCGATGGCTACAAGATGGTGGTATTGAAGACAAAAACCAACCAGGTGTTGGCGGGAACCATCAGTGAGGAGGATGACCTGAAGGTGGTTTTGAACACGGTTTCGGGAAGAGAAGTGGTGGCGAAAGTCAGTATCAAGGAAAGGCAAACGCTGCCAATCTCGATGATGCCTGAAGGAATGCTTGAAACTATGGCTCCACGCGATTTCTTTGCCTTGATCAAATATCTGCAAACCGAACAACAAACGGACAAGTCCCAATGATGAAACTAAACAGTTTAATTCTTTCCCTGGTGTGTTTCACCCTTTTAGCCGGCACGGCAACGGCGCAAAAGAGGCAACATCGTACCAGTAACGCGCCGTTCCTCAAGCCCAAGGAGGCGGTGGCGAAGATGACCATTCCCAAGGGGTTTGAGGTTTCCATCTTTGCCGCTGAACCGGATATTGGTGAACCAATCGCCTTTTGCTTTGATGACCGCGGCCGGCTCTGGATTGTGGAGAACGGCAATTATATCAATCGGCGTTCCCATAAGGGCGGCATTGGCACACGTATCCAGATCCTGGAGGATACGGACAGTGACGGTGTGTTCGACAAGAAGAAACTCTTTACCGACCAGTTGCCCTTTTCCTCGGGGATCGCGACCGGGTTTGGCGGAGTGTATGTGGGAGCGCCTCCGAACCTGGTCTTCATTCCTGATGCCGATGGTGATGATAAACCTGATGGTGAGCCGCAGATCCTGCTCGATGGGTGGGGAATCCATGACAGGCACGAGACTCTCAACAGCTTTATCTGGGGGCCGGATGGCTGGCTCTATGGTTGCCATGGTGTGTTCACCCAGTCCTGGGTGGGAAAACAAGGCACAGCAAAGGATGAGAGGGAGTTTATTGATGGCGGGATCTGGCGTTTTCACCCGGTAAGGAAGACCTTTGAGGTCTTTGCCCACGGGCTGTCCAATCCCTGGGGCTTTGATTTCAACGATGCCGGCCAGGCCTTTGCCACCTGTTGCGTGATCCCACATCTCTTCCACGTGGTGCAGGGAGGGTATTTCACCAAGCAGAGCAAGCAGCACAGGAATCGCTATGTTTATAAGCCGATCGAGACGATCCGTGATCACCACCATTTATCTGCCCACGGCGGTGCGCGTTTTTACCTGGCGGATACATTTCCCGCGTCATTTCGTGACCAGCTCTTCATGTGCAATATCCACCAGCATGAGGTGTTGATCGACTTCATGGAGCGAAAGGGGTCCGGATATGTCGGCAGGCACGGAGCTGATTTCCTCCCCGTCAATGATCTCGCCTGGGTGGGTTTCAGCGTGGAGATTGGCCCCGATGGCGGTGTCTATATCCTTGACTGGCATGATACTGATGTTTGCGGTAATGCGATCAACTTTCCGGACAGTGGCCGGGTTTACCGCATTATGCCCAAGGGTGCGAAAAAGATCACGCGACCCAACCTGGGGGCCCTTTCCGATCTGGATTTGGTGAAAATGCAGGATCATCCCAATGACTGGTATGTGCGCCATGCCCGGGTGCTGCTCCAAAGCCGGGCGGCAGCAGGCAAGTTGAATAGTGGACCGGTGCATGAGGGCTTGAAAAAAATGTTCAAGGGGGCCACGACCTCGGGGAAACGTTTGCGTGCCCTGTGGGCATTACACGTCAGTGGCGGACTAAACGAGGCGGCGATGCTCAAGTTGCTTGGGCATGAGGATGAATACGTTCGTGCCTGGACTGTCCAGTTTCTCTGTGAGGAGGAGAAACCCTCTGAGGCGGCAAGGAAGGCCTTCGTGAAACTGGCAATCAATGATGCGTCCGCACTGGTGCGACTTTACCTGGTTGCTGCAGCACAGCGTATGCCCTTTGAGCAGCGCTGGCCGATCCTTGAGGAACTGGTGAAACATGAAAAGGATGCCAATGACCACAATATTCCGCGAATGTTATGGTATGCCATTGAGCCCATGGTTCCGGCTCATGCGGAAAAGGCACTGACACTTGCCGTGGCGGGTAAGATTCCAATGTTGCAGGAACTGGTACCCCGGCGAATGGCTGCGGGCGGCAACAAGAATGCCGGCAAACCTGACCCGGCCTGGCAGAGGCATATCCAGAGGATTGCCCCGGGATTTAATATACGCAATGTGGGCGAGGGGGGCGTGCGGCCAATCAAGAGTTTCCGCAATGAGTCCGTCGTGCAGACGCATCCGAAGGATAGGAAGATTGCATGCGAGATTTATCGTGATCTTGAGGTGCCGAGCGGCAAGAAAACAGTGCTGAGGGTAAGGGCGAGTTATCATGCGCACGGTGACTGGCAGTTGCGAGTCCGTGCAGGAAAGGACGTGATTTATGACAGGATTGTCGGCAACTCCCAGGTCAAAGATCAGTGGCTTGAATTTGACCTGGACTTGTCCAAGTATGCGGGCAGGAAGATTCCCCTGATTCTTGAGAACAAGGCGAATAACTGGGCCAACGAGTTTGGTTACTGGAGTTCAATCAAGATTGTCAGCAATTAGTGGGCCGTATCCTGCAGCGCTTGCTTCCGCTTACTTTCCCTGCCCTGTAGTTGCCGGTCAGGAAGGTTCACGATTAGTCCGGTGCGCTCCTTGTCCCGGTATTGAGGACCTCCGTGCCCTGCGCCCTTGATAACCTGGAAGGTGGCGTCCAGGGGGATGATGCTCATCATGCCTTGATTATTGAGCGGCATTCTGTTTCTTGGTGAGGTCATGGGAATAAAAAAACAGTTACCGGCTATTCTTGGCATACTGACCACCTTACTGGTCACGGGTTTTGGCGGACCAATCCTCTTGCCGCGGGGAGAGCAGACCGAGTGGAGGTACCTGGATGGTGCCGCGTTTGCGGGTGAGGCATGGCGTTCCGACAGGTTTGATGATTCGGGCTGGAAGCGGGGAAAGGGACCGTTGGGATATGGCGAGAGGAACCTTGGCACCACCCTGGGGTTTGGCGATGACGAGGAAGCCAAGCACATGAGTGCGTATTTTCGCGGCAGGTTCAAGGTCGACCCTGCTGAGGGTGAGACATTTGCGGCACTGGGGTTGCTCTTGCGCCGTGATGACGGTGCCGTGGTTTACCTCAATGGCAGGGAGGCGGTTCGCAGTAACATTGCCAAGGGGAAAGTTGTGTTTACCACGCCGGCTTCAAGGGCGACGGGTCCCGCGGATGAGGCGACTTACCACCGCTACATTGTTCCTGTTGAGTTTTTGGCAAAAGGAGGACTGAACACCGTTGCCGTGGAGGTGCACCAGGCAAACCCGGCAAGCAGTGACCTTTTTCTTGACCTTGAGATCATCGGCTACCTGCCGGGGGAGGTTCCGAAACGGGATTTCTATCAGGACGGAATGACGGCCCTGAGGCGTGGCAATTACGAAGAGGGAAC
The DNA here is from genome assembly GCA_963933075.1 of uncultured Verrucomicrobiaceae bacterium. Lineage (GTDB taxonomy): Bacteria > Verrucomicrobiota > Verrucomicrobiia > Verrucomicrobiales > DEV007 > CACIUL01. The sequence goes on from CAWVVE010000150.1 coordinate 5,415, forward strand.
AGAGTTGCTCAGGCAATTGCCGGTTGGTCATCGGGACTATGCCCGGACCATGGCGATGCTTGCCCTGCAGGTTTACAGTGAGGGCCTGGGGCGTGCAAAGGATGGACTTGAGTTTGCCCGGAAAGCCTACGCGGTGGCACCAACCGACCGACAGGTGGTGCGCTCATACATCAAGACCCATGTTCTCTCGGGTGTTCTTTTTGATGATAAAACCATCGCACGTGAACGTAAAAATGCTGTTGGAAAGGAGCACAGGTTCCTGGTTTCCAAGCCTGAGCTGGGGGACAGCTCAAGATTCTTTGCACGGGAGCAACTGGAG
>CAWVVE010000151.1:0-5728 GCA_963933075.1 uncultured Verrucomicrobiaceae bacterium
CAGGACAAGCATGCCACCGTCTATCTCACCCAGATTGTCGACGGGCAGATGCAAAAGGTGAATCTTTGTGATGCGTGTGCCAAGGAGAAGGGCGTAACCGATCCTACCGGGTTTGCCCTGGCTGATTTGTTATTGGGGCTTGGTTCTGACGAGAAGGTTAGCTTGCCGGGCGACGAGTTAACTTGTGAGGCTTGTGGGTTTACCCAGTCCGGATTCAAGAAAAACGGCCGGTTGGGTTGTAGCGAGTGCTACCATGTCTTCGGTGGAGGGTTGGACAGCCTGGTTAAGGCCATGCATAAAGGAACCCTTCATGTTGGCAAGGTGCCCAGTCGTTACAGGGTGACCAAGCAGTTTACCGACCAGATTACCGAGCTTAAGCACCGCCTGAAGATTGCCATCACCGATGAAAATTTCGAGGAGGCGGCGAAATTGCGCGATGAGATCAAGTCGGCCGAAGATGAGTTCGTATGCGCAAAAGAGCAGTAGAGCGTCTTACCGACGAGCAACGTTCCCGGATTGATGATGCAATTTAAAACCATCCTGAATAATCCTGCCGAGTGGATGCTTACCTCGGGGCCCCTTGGCGAGATTGTCATCAGCAGCAGGATCCGGCTTGCGCGTAACCTGTCAGGGTTCTCGTTCCCGGGATGGGCTACTGAGGATGTCCGCATGCTGGTGCTTAATTCCGTGAAGCCGACAGTGGACACACTCAGCGAGATGCGTGGTGCTTTTTCATCGGATTTGCGTAATCTGAGCACAATTCGAAAGCAGGTGCTTGTGGAGCGCCACCTCATTAGCCGGGAGCAGGCGGCCAAGGGGACCGGCAGTGCGGTGGTGATGAACCGCAAACAGACACTCTGCATCATGATTAATGAGGAGGACCACCTTCGCATGCAGTCGATCAAGCCAGGCCTGAACCTTAAGTCCGCCTTCAACATGATCGACAAGGTCGATACCAAGTTGGAGGAGAATATTGATTATGCCTTCGACAACCAGCACGGTTATCTTACTGCCTGTCCAACAAACCTCGGCACCGGGATGCGCGCTTCTGCCATGCTGCATCTACCAGCCTTGGTGCTTTCCGAGCAGATCAACCAGGTGGTTCAGGCAGTCAACAAGATTGGTCTTGCTGTGCGGGGTCTTTATGGCGAAGGCACAGAGGCACTGGGGAATCTCTTCCAGGTTTCAAACCAGCATACCCTGGGGGAGAAGGAGATCGAGATCGTGGCCCGCCTTGAGAAGGTGATCAGGCAAATTATCGAGCATGAGAAAAATGCCCGGGCGACTTTGTTTGAGGATCGCAGATCGATGCTCGATGACAAGGTTGGGCGGGCTTATGCGATCCTCAGGCACGGGCATATTATCTCGACCAAGGAAGCTCTTGATCTGTTGTCAATGTTGAGGACGGGGGTAGACCTTGGATATTTCCCGGGTGAAGTAAGGGGAATTATTGATGTTTTGTTCATGGAGATCCAGCCGGCGCACCTGCAGATGCGTGCAGATAGTAAGCTCGGGGTTGAGGAGCGTGATATTCTGCGTGCGGAAATTATGCGTGACGAGTTGAAAATCCTGCCTGAGCCGGGTAGGTTACCGGAGGAATACCCAGAAAGTGAAAATAATCAGGATCAAGACATTGATGAAGACAAGGAATGAGCAGCTGGAGCCAGTTCCCCTGATTGAAGTGTGCCATGATGAATAATTTTACCCCCAGAGCCCAACAAGTGCTGGCTCTTGCCCGCAAGGAGGCGGATCGCTTTAATCACAATTACGTGGGAACCGAGCATTTGCTCCTTGGCCTTATTAAACTTGGCCAGGGCGTTGCTGTGAATGTGCTGCAGAAGATGGGGCTGGACCTTGAGACGGTGCGCATGGAGGTCGAGAAGCAGGTTGGATCCGGTCCGGAGACCAAGATGGTGGGGAATATCCCCTATACTCCGCGGGTCAAGAAGGTTCTTGCGCTTGCCGGCAAGGAAGCCAAGGCACTCAATCATTCGTATGTGGGGACCGAACATATTCTACTCGGTTTGTTGCGCGAGGGGGATGGCGTTGCTGCCCGTGTGCTGAAAAGTCTGGAGATCGACATTGAGTGTACCCGCAACGAGATTTTAAAGGAATTAGACCCGAACTTCACCCCCGGGGATCTTGGTGAAGAGGATGAGGATGTTTTTGAGGATATGGAAGGCGGTTCAGGCCGCAGGGAGAGCAAGACTCCTGCATTGCGTGCTTTTGGCCGTGACCTCACTGAACTTGCTGACAAGGGTGAACTGGATCCTGTGATCGGGAGAATTGAGGAAATTCAACGTGTCATACAGATTCTTTGTCGCCGAACCAAAAATAACCCGGTGCTTATTGGTGAGGCCGGGGTAGGGAAAACTGCCATTGTCGAGGGGCTTGCCCAGGAAATTGCCGCTGGCAATGTCCCTGAGTTGCTTCGTGGGCGAAAGGTGATCACTCTTGACCTTGCACTCATGGTCGCCGGCACGAAATATCGTGGGCAATTCGAGGAACGAATAAAGGCAGTGATGGACGAGATCCACCGTGCCAAGAATGTGATTCTTTTTATTGATGAGTTACACACCATAGTCGGTGCGGGTTCTGCTGAGGGTGCCATGGATGCCTCGAACATCATTAAACCTGCCTTGAGTCGCGGTGAACTGCAGTGTGTAGGGGCCACGACACTGAATGAACATCGGAAATATATCGAGAAGGATGCCGCGCTTGAGCGTCGTTTCCAGACAGTAAAGGTAGAGGAACCCAGTGCCGAGGATACCATCAAGATTCTTCATGGGCTGCAGCACAAGTATGAGTTGCACCACAAGGCCAAGTATACGGTGGAAGCCATCAAGGCGGCAGTGACACTTTCTGAACGTTACCTGACCGGCCGTTACCTTCCTGACAAGGCCATTGATATCATGGACGAGGCAGGTTCAAAGGCGCGTATCAGCGTGATGACTCGCCCCCCGAAGTTCAAGGAACTTGAGACGGGCATTGAGGAGATTCGCATCGAGAAGGAAGAAGCAATCAAGGATCAGGATTTCGAGAAGGCCGCATCACTGAGGGATAAGGAGAAGCAAACCAAGACGGAGCTTGAGGAGATGCTGGAGGAATGGCGTTCCAACAGTGAGGATGAGACGATCGAGGTCAATGAGGATGATATGATGGCTGTGGTGGCGAAGTGGACCGGGGTGCCTCTGCAAAGGATGGAGGAAGCCGAGGCCGAGAAGCTCTTGCGAATGGAGGAGGAGCTCCGTAGGCATGTTATTGGACAGGATGAGGCGGTTACTGCAATTTCAAAGGCCTTGCGGCGTTCCCGGGCCGACCTCAAGGATCCGCGGCGACCAATAGGATCCTTCATATTTCTTGGGCCTACTGGAGTGGGTAAGACTTTCCTTGCTCGCAACCTGGCGGAATTCATGTTCGGTGATCCGGATGCACTCATCCAGATCGACATGTCCGAATACATGGAGAAGTTCACTTCGAGTCGTCTGATTGGTTCACCGCCGGGGTATGTTGGTTTTGAGGAGGGCGGTCAACTTTCTGAAGCCGTTCGTCGTCGGCCATACTCTGTAGTGCTCTTTGACGAGGTGGAGAAGGCTCACCCGGACGTTATGCACCTGCTCCTTCAGATTCTTGAGGAGGGGACGGTCACAGACAGTTTTGGCCGAAAGATTGATTTCAGGAACACGATCATAATCATGACCTCGAATACCGGGGCAGAGTTAATCAAGAAGCAGACATCACTTGGCTTCTCTGCAATGAAGGCAGAGTCTGCGGATTATGAGGGGATGAAGGAAAAGATTCTCGACCAGACGAAGAAGGCTTTCAAACCGGAGTTCCTTAACCGCCTGGATGACCTGATTGTCTTTCATATGCTCGAGAAGAATGATCTTGAGAAGATTGTGGACCTCGAGATTTCCAAGGTCGTCGAGCGCCTTTCCCATAAGTCCATCAGTGTCACGATTGATGATTCGGCTAAAACACTGCTCATAGAGCACGGATATGATCCGCAATACGGGGCGCGACCAATGCGTCGCTCGGTTGAGAAGCATCTTGAGGATCCCTTGGCAGAACACCTCCTTCGTGGTGATGTTAAGAATGGAGATAAGGTGACGATCACCACAGACAAGGACGGAAAGAACCTCAAGTTCAAGGTCGAGGAGGGGGATCCGGAGGAGTTGGAAAAAGTGGCTAAAGAGGCTAAAGAGGCTAAAGAGGCATAGTCCGGGAATTCCCGGCGTGAACAATAGCTGTATTCAGCAGGGATTCTGAATGCTTAGGGTTCCTGTTTTCCGTTACTGAGCGTTGGGCATGCGCATAGGGTTTGTATCAACTCGCTTCCATGGCACCGATGGTGTTTCTCTGGAGGCTGCTAAATGGGCACATGTCCTTGAGCATGACCTTGGTCACCAGTGTTTCTGGTTTGCCGGGAAACTGGATACTGCTCCTGATGTCTCTCATCTCTGCCCGGAGGCTTTCTTTGAATGTCCTGAGAACCTTGCCATTCAACATGCACTGTTCAGCGGTGCCAGTTCCCGTGAACAGTCATTGAGCGATGCCGTGTCGGGGTTTTCGGGCAAACTAAAAATGGAGTTGCGGCGGTTTATCGACCGTTATGAACTGGACTTGTTGCTACCGCAGAATATCCTGGCCATCCCCATGCATGTTCCCCTCGGGTTGGCGGTGACGGCTCTCGCGGAGGAGGGGATGCCGATTTTGGCACATCACCATGATTTCTCCTGGGAACGTTCCCGGTTTGAGAGTGGTTGTGCGGGGGATTACCTGCAGCGTGCGTTCCCCCCTGCTTTAAGTGAACGGTTCCTGCACATCGTGATCAATTCCAGGGCCGGAAAAGATCTTCTGGAGCGGCGGGGAGTGCCCGCATTGGTTATTCCCAATGTTTTTGATTTTGAGAATCCTCCTTCCACCCCTGATGGTTATGGAGATGATTTCCGGGATCAATTGGGGATTTCTCATGATGAAGTCCTTATCCTGCAACCAACCCGGATTGTTCCCCGTAAAGGCATTGAGTTTGCGATTGAACTTTGCTCCCGCCTACAGGTAAGGCTTGGGAGAAAAGCATGCCTTGTTGTTTCCCATACTGCCGGAGATGAGGGTTTTGAATACCTTGATAGCCTGATCAAACTTGCCGCCCAGCTTGGAGTGCGGGTTTTGTGGGTTGGTGACCGGGTTAGTGAGACCAGGGGCAATGCCTCATCCGGGCAGAAACGCTACAGGCTTTGGGATGTCTATCCGCATGCGGACCTGGTAACCTATCCAAGCCTCTACGAGGGATTTGGCAATGCCTTGCTTGAGACTTTCTATTTTTCCAAGCCCGTGGTGGTGAATCGCTATTCAGTCTTTGTTGAGGATATCGAGCCACACGGGTTTCAAGTCGTCACCATGGACGGGTGCCTTGTCGATGAGGTCGTCAATGGTGCGGCCAGGCTTATTGATGATAAGGACCTTGCTGCACGGTGGGCGATTCACAATTACCGCATATGTGAGCAGCATTACTCATACCAAACACTGCGGCAAAGCCTCGGCGGGCTTGTCGATGAGTTGAGTGGCTAATGACGTGGTGGAAAAAGAGGTTGCCTAGCCTTTAAGCCGGCCTTTGCCCCCATCCTTGTTTTTATCACCACGATCCCGGATGATCACTTCGCTTGGATGACCATTGGGAAGAGTTTTCAGGACCATTTGCAGGTTGTTATCGTGAGCGATAGACCAG
>CAWVVE010000152.1:0-5650 GCA_963933075.1 uncultured Verrucomicrobiaceae bacterium
ATTTTTGCCCGCTATCAGGCTGCTGGACAAGATCATCAATGACTATCCTTCACCCAGCGTGGACAAGGATCTGGTATTATTGCGCCTCGCAGCCCTGAATGCCCGCGTCGGGGATCCTGATCGTGCCCTGAAGATTGTCGAGGACATCAGGTCGCGGGTGACTCCGGCGGTTCCCGATAAGTTGCTGAGCCTTGTTGAGGAGGACATCATGAAATCCGGCGGGCCGGTTGTGCAGGCTGGTCGTGCAGGAAAATCATGGCCCATGTGCATGGGTGGGGCAGGAAGAACTGGAGTGATGCCTTTTCCGGAGATGCTTCCTGAGAGGATTGCGGCTCCGGTCTGGGTCCAGCCTTATGAGTTGAATTTGCCTGAGGCGTGGCCTGAGCTTGCGACTGCCGGAGCAAAATCCATTACGCTGAATGTTGATGACCCCTTTGGCCGGGGTCTGACACGTGGGTCCACGGCAAGGAAGCCGTCAACTCCAAAGGCAATGAATGCATCATGGCTTAAGCACGGATGGATTCCATCTGCACGTGTCCTTTTCCATTCCGGAAACATTTACTTTAAGACTCACAACCGCCTTGTGTGTGCGGACGCTCAGTCAGGAGAGTTGTTGTGGCTCGGGTTCCGCAATAATTACCCGTCCCGAACGACTTCTTACTCTAACCGCGGCACTACGGAGGTGGTTGGTCGTGCGCCCATTGACGCCAATGAAATACGGAACTTTGCAGACAGCATTAACCAGTCCATGTGCATCGTTGCTGACAAGATACTGACCGTCCAGGGAATTCCCGTCGATTTTACTGAGGAAAGGTCTACTGCGGCAAACCAGCCTGCAGATCCCATGGCGCGGCGACGTATTCTCATGAATCGTGCTGCTGGAGGAGTTTCACGCATGCGGGAAAATCGGCTTGTTGCCTACCATGCCCGCAATGGGAAATTGCAATGGATGCGATCGGCTAATGAGCCTGATATTGACATTGTTAAAAAAAGTTGTTTTGCAGGTCCTCCGGTTCCATATGCGGGACTTGTGCTGGTTCCTGTTATGGAAGGCAATGGAATGTACCTTGTTGCTGTAGAGGCAGAGGGGGGAGCGACACAATGGAAAACCTTCCTGGGGGATGACCCGAATTCAGGGACTGCCCAGAATGGTGCGATTATTATTTCCGTGGACGGGGGAGAAGCCTATGTGGCAACCGGGGCCGGGTTGTTGTTTTCCGTTGATGCAATTTCCGGCTCGATGAACTGGGCGGTAAGTTACCCGAGGACAACTATAAAGGATCCCGCTCGTGAACGGCAGTTGCAACGCTTCGGCGTGTGGGGAGGACGCGGAATGGGGGGTGCCAAGTTTGACGGGTGGCATGAGGAGATGATCATTCCTTCGGGTAACTCGGTGATTGTGACCCCTGCTGATTTCAATCATCTAATCGCTTTTGACCGTCGCTCGGGCAGCTTGATTTGGGAGTCTGCCCGCAGTCCTGGTGGGGTTGATCTCCAGGGGGAGTATGCCCTTGGTGTTGAGAAAGGACGGATTTATGTGGCGGGCAGTGGTGTTGTCCGTTGTTACAAGGTTGGTGGTGGCCGATTGCTTTGGGAGAGTGTTTTTGAGGCGGGCTATGGGCGTGGTGCACTGACTGAAAATGGAGTGTTTGTTCCCTCCGGTAAAAACAGAATTATCCGCTTGTCCCTGGACAAGGGGAATGAGCTTGCAAGCATTGAAGTGAAAGCCTTGGATAATCAGCCGGTTGGTAATCTTTATTCGAATGGCGACAGCCTTTATGGGGCGGGGTTGCGTAAAGTATATGCAATTGGAGAATTCAAGGTTGGTGAAATAGAAGCGGAGGCTGCTCCTGCAGAGAAAAGCCTGGGAGAGATTGCGGAGGATGCGAACGCATTAATTGTCGAGGCATTTCGCAGGATAACAGGCGCATATCAGCGGGGAGTGGCCGACTTTTCAGGGCTTGCCGAAAAGTTTGAATCCCTAGCCAAGGAACTTGAGCAAATACCAGTTCCAAGCCCTGCCCTGCGAAGTGATATTTTGGCCGAGCGGGCATTGTGGAACAGTGGGCAGCAAGCCATGTTAGAGCGCGTTAAACTCAAGTTTCCTTCTTTGGCCCTGGCTGAGGGTAAAAAGGAAGCTGTGACACGTGCAATCAAAGTTTTTGAGGCAGAGTTAGTCCCAATGAGGGAGTTTTACAGCAAGTATGGCATTGAACTTCCCTGATTTGAGGATGCGAGAATTTATCATGCAGGACAGCAACACATTAAATTCTGAATTGTTCGACAGGCGGCGTTTTATGCGTCTCGCCGGTTTGAGCGGAGCCTGCACTCTCGGCTTGGAAAACACTTCAATTGCATTGCCGAAGGTCAAGGAAAAGACAGCTGATGAATTGATGACAAAGGCAACTCGGGAAGCTGTTGGCAAAGGCCTGCGATTTCTTGCCGGGCGTCAAATACAGCGAGGGAATGACCGTGGAGCCTTTGGGTCTTCAGGATATGCCGGCAGTGTAGGTATTTGTGGGCTCGGCGGACTTGCGTTCATGAGTGAAGGGAGCACCCCAGGCGTTGGAAGGTTTGGCAAGCAGGTTGATCTGTGCGCTGATTTTCTGACCAGGCACACCGGACCAACCGGTTATATCGCACGAGGCTCGGGCGCTGTGGGCAACATGTATGCGCACGGGTTTGCCATGCTCTGCATGTCGCAGGCTTATGGCATGTCGCGGAAGCGTGAACTTGGGCAGAAATTGCGAATGGCCGTGAAGTGCACCCTTGCCTCTCAAAATGATCAGGGAGGGTGGCGCTATCGCCCCGTAAAAAGTGATGCCGACCTATCGGTGACGGTTTGTCAGATTATGGCGCTGCGGGCGGCTCGTGACTCAGGGATTAATGTGCCCGATGCAGCCAGGGAGAAGTGCATTGAGTATGTAAAGAAAAGCCAGACTGCTGACGGCAGTTTCCGTTATACCATGAGGGGTGGGCACACGACTTTTGCACTTACCGGGGCAGGAATTGTGTCACTTTTCAGTGCCGGTATCTACGAAGGGGAGCAAATTGAGAAGGGGCTGAAGTATCTCAAGCGTCGCAAGGATTCTGCCGAGCGGCATTATTTCTATTACGGTCACTACTACGCAGTGCAGGCAATGTGGCATGCCGGTGGGGAACACTGGAATGACTGGTATCCGGGCATTCGCGACAAATTAATTGCATCGCAGTCTGGCAACGGAGCTTGGACTGACTCCTCATATGGGCAGGAATTTGCAACAGCAATGGCCTGTATCATCCTGCAGATGCCCAATGACATGCTGCCAATCTTTGCCCGTTAATATCATCCTGCCTATTTCCCGTTTAACATTATTAAGAGATTGAACAAGTGGTTACATTTACTGGGGTTTGATAAGGATAAGATCCCTGAAGACGCGGAGGTAGCCTTTCGCTTTGCGAATCTTCCTGAATCATGGGGGGTCTTTGTCCTCATTGCCGTAGTTTTTCTGGTCGCATGGTTTGTGTTGCGTGTTTATCGCAATGAGAATTCCTCTTGTCCGCTCTGGGGCAAGCATTTGCTGGCAGGCTTGCGCTTGACGGTGGGATGTGTGCTGTTGTTTGTTTTTCTGGAGCCTGCAATCACTTACACCAAGTCCCGCACATTGCGCCCGGTGGTGGCATTGCTGCGTGACACTTCGCAGTCGATGAATACCGCGGATCGTTATATTAATGAGGATGCTGCCAGGTCGGCGGCATCGGTGCTGGGTATTTCCGTCGAAGAATTGCGAATCAGGAAGCCTTCACGGGTTGAGGTTGCAAACCGAATGTTCGCCAATGATGAGGCTCTGCTATTTAAAAAGCTCAGCGAGAAGGGGCGCGTGCGTGTTCTGGATTTTTCCGGGAGTGTTGAGGTGCATGATATACCAGGTGTTGGTGAAGTGGTTTCCGGGGATGAGGAGAAGCAGTCCAATGCAGGGGAAGAACCGGTAACTTTTCCTGAGTTCAAGGCGGGAGGTTCTGCCACGGACATTACGCGTGCCATTCGTGAGGCAATTTCCGAAAAGCTGACATCGGCATTGGTGGTCATTACTGATGGCCAGCACAATGTTGCGAGTAATCCTGAGGAGGCAGTCCAGGAGGCCAAGAAACGTAACATTCCGATTTTCTTTGTTGGTATTGGCGATCCTGACCGTCCCCAGAATCTCAGCGTTTCAAATTTGTATGCCGACCCCCAGGTATGGAATAATGATCCCTTCCAGATTCAAGCTGTTTTGAGGGCTGAAGGTGTGAGTGAGGAATCTGTCAGGGTTTCACTGGTGGAGTTGAGTGAGTCTGATAGCGGGGAAAAAGTTGAAAAGATCATTGAGAGTAAGGATGTGGATATCCCTGCCGAGGGTGGGCAACTCCGGGTTGATTTTTCGCATACGCCTAAGACTCCGGGTGAGAAACTGTTCACGGTACGTGCCAGCATTCTGGAGGGTGAATCAAATACTGAGGACAATCAGCCCTCTGCTCCGGCTCGCGTTCAGGTGCTTGATGATAATGCCCGGGTGCTGGTTGTTTCAGGAGGGCCGAGCTGGGAGTATCGAGCCCTTGTAAGGCTGCTCCTCAGGGAGAAGATGATTAACGTCTCCTGCTGGCTGCAGAGCCTTGATGATGGTCGGCAACAGCAGGGGAACACGCCAATTGATGCCCTGCCTGCAACTCGTGAGGAGCTATTTAATTATGACGTTGTGGTTTTGCTGGATCCGGATCCCAGAGAGTTTGATGAAGAGGGCATTGAGCTCTTGAAGCAATTCGTCCGTGAACATTCCGGGGGATTGCTTTATATGCCGGGACCTGTGTTTGCCGGCAGGTTCCTGACTAATGCCCGTACTGCCGGGATTGCAGAGTTGTTGCCGGTTGAGCTCGGGGACGTTGGCGGCATGGAGGTAAACAGCCTGCTTTCCCCCAATAACCGGGAATGGCCGCTGGCGGTTGTGGCAGCTAATGCCGACCAGCCCATTATGCGATTCTTCAATGATGTTCAGCAAACATTGATGCAGTGGAAGAAGCTGCCTGGCACATACTGGAGTTTTCCAGCGCTAAGGGCCGAGCCTGCGGCCCGCGTCCTTATTGAGCATTCTGATTCAACTCTTAGGCGGCGCGAGATAGCCCGGCCATTGTTGGTAACGGGGCAATTCGGTTCAGGTCGAACCACTTATCTCGGTTTTGACGGCACCTGGAGGTGGCGCACGAAGGGACTTGATGCCGAGTTCTTCAAGAGGTTTTGGATCCAGACAATCCGCTATCTTGTAGAAGGGCGCTCACTTGCCGGGAAGCGACGCGGCTTCATAGAAACAGAGAGCTTTAGGTATCAGGTGGGGGATCGTGTCCGGATATCAGCACGGTTAAAGGAGCAGAACTTTGAGCCTTTGGCTGTGGAGGAGATAAAAGGTGAGATGCGCCTTCCTGACGGGTCAATATCAGAGGTGACATTTCTCCCGCAATCCGGACAGCCTGGCCATTACCAGCTTGTTTTTGCTGCCGCCTTGCAAGGAGGGCATCGAGTGTCAGTTGGTTTGCCTGGAGAAGTGGGAGAGATGATTGAGATCGACTCGAACTTTACCGTGACACTTCCCCTCAAGGAAATTCAACAGGCTTGGCTTGACCGTGATCACCTCATTGA